>DATJKB010000141.1:0-5163 GCA_035491875.1 Pyrinomonadaceae bacterium
CGCTTCTGTTTGCGGAACGCGTTGGACGCGATGCACTCCCGATTCATGCTTGAGTTTGGAGTAGACCTTGTCGCCTTCAATCAATGCGATTGCTTCCTTGACTCCGCCGATGCCGGACTCAGAAGCTTCCATCACTTCAAACCGCCAACGCTGTCTCTCTGCGTAGCGGCCGTACATTCGGAGCATCTCGGCCGCAAATAGAGTCGCTTCATCACCGCCGGTGCCGGCACGGATTTCGAGGATCACGTTCTTCTCGTCGTTGGGATCTGAAGGTATCAAAAGAACCTTGAGCTCCCTGTCAGTATCCTCGAGACGTGTTCCCAGGGTTTCCATTTCCAGTCGTGCCATCTCGCGCATCTCTTCGTCGTCCGACGTGTCATACAACTCGCGCGCTCCAGCCAGCTCAGTTTTCAACGACTTCCACTGCTGATACTTCTGAACTATCTCGCCAAGTGCTCGATGCTGCTTGGCAGCTTTGCCATACGCAGAGGGATTGGCGAGCAGTTCCGGCGAGGAAAGTTCCTGCGTCAACTGTTCGTAATGGCTTTCGATTTGTTCGAGCTTTTCAAGCACGGTCTTTCACCAATCCCTTCGTGATCCTGGTGGCTTTACGACAACGGAGCGAGCACCGGTTCTGTTGGCTTTGGTTCCAGCTTTAGCGATTCTTTTAATGCTTCAATCGCGACTTCGAGTTGTTGGTCGTCTGGTTCCTTGGTAGTCACATTTTGCAGCCAAACACCTGGCTTCGTAATCAGTTTGAAAAACAAACCTCCTTCTTTCTTTGCCGAGAGACGAATGATCTCGTAAGAGATTCCGGCGACGAGCGGAATCAACGCGATGCGGATCGCGAAGTTCAGGAACAGTGAGTCAAACTTGATTACAGAGAAAAGTAGAATGGCTACCAGCATCACAACCATCAGGAAGCTCGTGCCGCAGCGTGGATGTTGTCGTGGCTGTGGTCGCGCGTTGTCGACCGTTAGCGGCAAGCCAGCTTCCCAGGTGAACACAGTCTTGTGCTCCGCTCCATGATACTGAAACACGCGGCGAATATCTTTTATTAGCGAGAAACTGAAGATCATTACCAGGAAGAACGTCATGCGAATCATTCCATCGACCACGTTGAAGGCGACGGAAGGACGAACTGGATGCAAATAAGTTCGTACCTTGGACCAGGCATTGGTATACCAGGCTTGATTCGAGTCAGTGGCTTCACCAGCCGTAACATTGTTGTCGGTTGGCGTACTGACTGAAGAAGTCGCAGCCACGCTCGGCACAGCCCAGCCTGCGGCAATGAACAATGCATTGGTTAGCAGCAGTGGTGCAGCTACAAACAACAAGACGTTGAAGATCAGTGCAAAGATGATCGAGCCAACCGCGGACGCAGTCGCACCCTTTTTGAGTTCATCCTGCGAACGCTTTTGTGAAGGAACAGGGAAGAGGCCGGGAACCGCGCCAGTGAGTCCGGCGAAATCTCCTTCGCCTTCAATCACTGCCGGAGTCAGTGCAACTTCAACTTCCTTCGCTTCTTCAGCATCGGCAAACGCTTCTGCTGCTGAATAGTTGAGCGCTTTGATTCCGAGGCCCATCGACTGCACAAGCACAGCCCCACCACGTAAAACCGGTAGCTTCAGCAGCGGATACTTGTCGCTCCATTTCGGAAGCGGAGCTGCAGTGTTGACGATTGTCCCGTCAGCTTTGCGCACAGCGATCGCGTAAGCGTTAGGGGTGCGCATCATTACGCCCTCGATAACCGCCTGCCCGCCGACAATCAAATCTCTTTCGTTTGTGCTCATCGTCGTGAATCGCGAATCGTGAATCGAAAATTTGGAAATCTAAAACACTAACGCCGGCTGTGATGTTGGCCGCCGGCATTTTTGATGCACGAAAAGCGGCCTACAAAACCTCGCCGGCGTTGAACGTTTGGTGATGCTAATGTTGCTTTCGCAAAGTTCCCATCTGGTTGAACAATTACTGCGGTGTGGCGGCGCCTTCTTCGGCAGTCTTTTTGCCGTAGCGCTTATTGAATCGATCCACGCGTCCGGCGGTGTCGACTAACTTCTGCTTGCCGGTGAAAAACGGATGGCAAGCCGAACAGATTTCCACGTGCAGATCGCCCTTCTTGGTCGAACGCGTCTGGAAGGTCTCGCCGCAGGCGCAGGTAACAGTGATTTCAGTGTATTCAGGGTGAATTCCAGGTTTCATTACTTTCTTCTCTCGTTGCTCTATACAGACGGCCCCAGGGCCTAAAATCCAAACGAGCAATGATAGGGGGAGCTCATAAAGGTCGTCAAGCTGGTAGCGGAGAGGGATATTGTCCCATCTGAGATTCGGGGGGTTGTTTTAGCAAAAGGCTATGTTCCGTCAGTTCTGTTCTCTTTCCCGGTCCAGTAAGCCCGGATTTCGGCCTTTTCGCGCCCTTCCAGCCCTCGCTTGATCAGATGCCTTAACAAAAGCACCACATCAAGGAGCTCATCCAAAAACTCCACCGCGACCAGTAGGATTATTGCGGCTATTAGTACGATTGTATTCCATGCGCTGGAGCTAGTGTTGCTTGGAATCGTCTCTCAGTTGGTTCTTACGCTCGGACCCAATGCTTTGTTCTGACACCGCCGTACGCGACTATTTTGTTAGCTTCTGACCGTGGAAAGCTCAATAATTTGCTGATGGGAAAGTTTGTTGACACGATGTAAATCGCGTGTTTAAATCCACTTTCGCCGCCCTTTTGTAAAGTTAGTAACTAAGCAATAATCAACAGCAACAGATCCCTGTACTAACTCTGTGTTGATCTGTGTGTAGCGGCGAAACGCGTCGTGAAGTTAGCGTAGTGTAATTTGTCCCGGCCCTTTCGGTTATATGGCAGAAGACACGAAGCAACCTGGTTCTCCTGAACCTACACAGCCTGAAACTTCAGATTCCGATAAAACGGCAACGCCACCCCCATCAGCTATCCCCCCGGCAGGTGAACTCACCGGAGCTGACGCGGAGAAGGCGGCAATGGTCGAACAGGCCAAGAGCCGCGTCGCTGCCGTTAAGGAGAATCTGAGTACCTCCCCTGAAGCCGGCGCGCCAAAACCACCAGTAAAGAAAAAAGACGAAGGACCAAAACCCACCGACGCGAGCGGACATCCGCTCGTAAAGAAACTCAAAACAAAATTCGGTGACGCAATAGGTAATGCAAGTGAGTTCATTGGTCAATTATCGGTGAGTGTGAATCGTGAGCGGATCGTTGAGGTTTGCGATTTCCTGAAGAGTGATCAGAAGCAGCCGTTCAATTATCTGTCCGACCTGACCTGCGTACACTTTCCTGATCGCTGGGCAGCTCCATTCGACATCGTTTACAACCTCTACTCAATTCCTGCGAACGAACGAGTGCGTTTGAAAGTCGAAACGGACGAAGCGACCGAAGTCGAAAGCGTAACGGGCGTTTGGCCTGCCGCGAACTGGCTCGAGCGCGAGGTGTACGATCTGTTTGGGATTCACTTTCGCAATCATCCGGATCTGAGACGGCTGCTTTTACCACCCGACTGGGAAGGTTATCCACTCAGAAAAGACGTTGCCCTGGAATTTGTTGAGAACGAATGGACGAAAAAGCATCTGCCGGAAATGACCGACGTGCAAATGGAACAGTTGGACCAACGACGCGCCTACGGACTTGAGATTCTTTCAGTGCCTCAGGAACGAATGATGCGCGACATCTTCCGCGGCGGAAAAGAAGTGATGCCGAAAGACAAATGATTTTAGATTTTTGATTGTAGATTGTTGATTGACATGTTTGGACAGAGTGTCCTTTTAATCAACAATCGGAAATCAAAAATCAAAAATGTTGACATGACTCCCAAAGAGATCGCCGCCCACTACGATGCAAAAGTGTTCGATTCGCCCGACGCAGCGAAAGTGGCGGGGTTTGTGATCACTGAAACTCATGAGCCGCGAAATGTATGGAACAAGGCGAGTGCGGCAAACGCGATTGTTTTGAAGCTGGTCAATAAGAGGCAGGCCGGAGAGGCTGACGAGATTGGCTTAATCATAGAAGCATGGCGTGTAACCGGCTGTTATAAACCACATCCGTCCGAACAGCCGGCCGCGTGATAATTCAGCAAGCGATTTTATGCATCAGGTAGAAATAGCAACCACTCAGGAAACGCTGCTCGATACCCCTGAGATGGTTCTGAACATGGGACCGCAGCATCCGTCGACGCACGGTGTGTTGCGTGTAATTCTCAAGCTCGACGGCGAAACTGTAATCGATCTTGACTGCGACATCGGCTATCTACATCGCGGCATGGAGAAGATAGCTGAGAATCGCATGTACACGATGATCGCTCCTTACTGGGATCGGCTTGACTACATCGCGGCCGTGTCGAATGGTCTCGTGTGGGTTGAGACTGTCGAGCAAATGATGAGTCTCGCCGTTCCGCCTCGGGCACACTATCTCCGCACAATCCTTACTGAATTTAATCGTATTGCATCGCACCTCCTTTGGCTGGCGACGCACGCTCTCGACATTGGCGCGGTGACGGTGCTGTTGTGGGCGCTGCGTGAACGCGAAGAGATTCTAAAGATATTCGAACGACAGTTTGGTGCGCGTCTCACTTGCCATGCATGGCGCGTGGGCGGAATGCCCAACGATGCCTATGACGGTTTCGACGCGGACGTGCGACAGTTCGTAAACAATTTTCCGAAGCGACTCGATGAGTATGAAACGGTGCTCTCTGAAAATCGGATCTGGTTGAGCCGGACAGTCGGTATCGGAGTGATTTCTGCTGAAGAAGCAATCGCGATTGGTCTTTCGGGTCCCGCGCTGCGAGGCTCCGGAGTTCCCTGGGACATACGAAAGGCCCGACCGTATGCAGCATACGCTGATATGGATTTTGATCTTCCGCTGGGGGAGAACGGCGACACGTACGATCGTTATTTAGTTCGCATGGAGGAGATGAGGCAATCTCGCCGGATCATCGATCAAGCGCTGGACAAACTTCCCGATGGTCCTGTAAACGCGAAGCTACCGAAGATCGTGAAGCCGCCGGTGGGTGATTACTATCACTCGATCGAGGGACCAAAAGGCGAGATCGGTTGTTACCTGGTGTCAGACGGCACGGCGCAACCATGGCGCGTGCGCGTGCGGCCGCCATCATTTATCAATCTTCAAGCGCTAAAGCAGAT
>DATJKB010000142.1:0-2783 GCA_035491875.1 Pyrinomonadaceae bacterium
ACCTGAGAATGGTTCATCCAAGACCAGAAGGTCAGGCTCATGCAGAACCGCGGTTATAAACTGAATCTTCTGCTGCATTCCCTTTGAAAGCTCCATCGCCCTTTTGTTTTTCCACTCCGACAGTTTTACTCGCGCGAGCCAACTATCGATGCGTCTATCTACTTCTTTGCCACTGATGTTCTTCAGTTCGGCGAAGAATCTCAGTTGGTCGCCAATCTTCATCTTCTTGTACAGACCTCGTTCCTCCGGCAAGTAGCCGATCCGATCTTGAAGTGTTGGCGTGATCTGGCGCCCAAATAGTTCGATAGTTCCCGAATCTGGAGCGGTTATATTGACGATCATGCGAATGGTCGTAGTCTTTCCCGCGCCGTTGGGCCCTAACAAACCAAAGATCCGGCCGGCTCTGACAGCAAGACTCAGATCCTTCACAGCGGTGAACTCTCCAAAGCTCTTTCGAACTTGATCCAGGCGTACAGTGATGTCGCTCATTGAGGTTTCCTGTTGCGAACCGTTCGGGGCACCGGCCCAGCTTCAACTTAACCTGTTGCTCTTACGTAACCACCATCCCTGTGATGGAGTCAGAATTAATTGACGCCAATACTAAAACCGAAGCTCGGATTTTGAGAATCCACCTACGTCCAGAACGGGAGCGAAGCGACCGATTTCAAGTTACGTGGGGCCTCAGTTGAAACCGGTCGCTTCGCTCCCGTTGTGTAGTTGAGTGCTTGTTCCCACTGTTTCTCAGTTTTTGAGTAGAGATTGCCGCGAAATTCGAAACCTCAAGCTCAAAACTTGTTATTACGAGAGTCTCTCATCGAAGGTTTTTATTTGCCACAGACCGCCTATCTGATACATAGTTATTTCCACGTCTCCTGTCGGTCAGCTATTCAACAATCCGTGACCTCGGCGGTCCAGTTCAGTTTGGAGTAGTACCCGAAACTATGAGCGGAGAGCCTAACATCCGACGCTCTTGGCCTGCTTTACTTCTTTGCCTGATCGCGTGCTCGTCGATACTCCACGCGCAAGTTCCTCAGAAGCCCCGGCCATCACCTCAGGACGAAGTTGTTCGCGTCTACACCGAGCTCGTTCAGACAGACGTGATGGTATTCGATAAGCAGGGTCGTTTCGTAAACGATCTCACGCGCGATAGTTTTCAGTTGAAGGTCGATGGCAAGCCCCGACCAATTCAAGCCTTCGATCTAATCAAAGCCGGAAGTAACGAAGAAGCGCAACTCGCGGCGGCCCGTGGCGGTGTGGCAGCCGCGCCAACGCTTTCGAATCGCCCGGTGCCGCTCGACCGCGGTCGGACCGTTTTCTTCTACCTTGATGATTTCCACCTCGACGTCGCGGGCTTCGCTGCTGCTCGAAAGGTGCTGACTCAGTTCGTCGAAAATGAACTGGGCCAAAACGATCAGGTAGCAATCATTGCCGCGAGCGGTCAAGTCGGATTCCTACAGCAACTGACAAACAACCGAACTGTTATCTATCAAGCTATTCAGCGACTGTCGCCTCGTCTTTACTCGGTTCGTGATTCTGACCGCCCTCCAATGGGTGAATATGAAGCGTTGCTGGTTGATCTCAATGAGCTGGACGTGTTTGAAGTTTTTGTAACGAACACTCTTAAGTTCAATCCAGGCATGAGCAGACAAACCGCTGAGGCAATTGTGCGAGCGCGCGCTCAGGGCCTTCTTTCACAATCCGCAGCCTTCAATACTTACACGCTGTCTGGCTTGGAGAAACTAGTGCGCTCCTTGTCTGCGGTTCCGGGAAGAAAAGTTCTGTTCCTAATGTCGAATGGCTTTCTCATCCAAAACAGACGTGGGGACAGCATGCAACGTTTGAAGCAAGTCACCGCTGCTGCGGCCAAGAGTGGTGTCGTGATCTACTCGCTTGACGTTCGTGGACTTGTCGGCGATCTGGAGCACGATTTATCAGTTGACAGAGTGTTCGACACATCGGGAGTAATGTCACGAGCGATGCGCGGTGAACTGATGGCATCGCAGGACGGGCTCAACGCGCTCGCTCGAGACACGGGCGGACGACCATTCTTCAACACAAACGATTTCCGACAAGGCGTTGCGTCTGCCGTGAAAGAGACTTCTGTTTATTATCTACTCGCCTGGAAGCCGGATGTTGAGCAACCAAAGCCGGGTCGCTTCCGAAACATCGATGTCAGCGTCGTTGGCCGACCAGATCTCACTGTGCGAGTACGGCGCGGATTTTTTGATATAGACCCAACGCCGCCCGTTCGTGCGGAAACAGAACCGGTCAATGCCAGCAAACAGATTCCCGCCAAGTTGCGTGAGTCGCTCGTCGCACCTTTCCCTCAGAGTGGACTGCCGATCATTCTCAATGCTTTCTATCACGATACCGCTTCCAAGGGATCGACAGCGGTGGCTGCTGTGCAAATACCTGGCGAGTTAATGACGTTTGGACCACAGGACGGAAAAATCCAGGCCGCGATTGATCTGAGTGGTGTCTTCTATAACGTCAGCGGTAACCCGGTGGTTAGTTTTCTCGAGCGCATCGTGACGACCGCGCCCAACGAGGAAGCTGCCAAGACGTACCGACGCGATATCAACTACTCGTATCCCGCTTCACTTAAACCCGGCCTTTATCAGGTTAGAGTTGCCGCACGCGACGAACGGAGCGGTCGCATCGGCAGTGCCTTCACTTGGATTGAAGTGCCCGACCTGACCAAGAAACAGTTGACAATAAGTAGTCTGATATTGGCTGAGCGAACTCAATCGATGATGGCGAATGTTTCAAATCCCGGCGAGATC
>DATJKB010000143.1:0-6114 GCA_035491875.1 Pyrinomonadaceae bacterium
TATCGCTGTTACAGACCAGCATACGAACAACAGCCCATACACCAGGGGAAGATCTGCTTTAAACTTCATGTGTTCGAGGATCCGATTGTCATGGCCACGGTAATCGCGCATTCGAATCGAACTTCTCATTCAGTTCCGTAAGACGTTTCTCCAATGTGTGTTTCGCCGATTTTGGCTCAGTTCCTCGATCTTTCAATCCCACGCGATCGGCCCAACTGTCCCACGTCTCGACTATCTTTGAGTGTGCTCCAGACGCAGTATGAATCTGCTCTGAATGAATTAATAACCGTTGTTCGAGTTCGCGCGTAACGTCTCCGATTTTCTTTCCTTTTAACGAACTAAGCGTAGTCGTGTCGAGCCGCTTTTCCTTTTGGAGTTGTTTGAGCAAAGTTTTTGCCGCCGTGGAGAGTCCATCCGTTTGCCATTCCTCACCACTAGTAGCGACAGCGAATACGTCGGCCCACATCGTGCGATGTACAAATGTAACTTTGCCATCAACCAATTTACAGATAAGAACGTCTCCGTGATCTTCCAATAGCTCATTCACGCGAAAGATTGTGTGAGCCAAGGGATGGGACCACCACGAACCTTTGACTGGTCCGCCGGTAATTAGACCACCCACACTAGGGAATGCTCGATCAGACACCAGAAGGAATCCAAAGTCTCTGAGTGCTGCGAAAACTTTTTGAAATTCCTGAGCAGGATCTGCTGTCATTTTCCCGCGATCCTACATTACAATGCCGCCCACCTTAAATCCTCATTTTCAGGAGACAAACCATGAATAAACGAACCCTCACCGAATTAGCGGCTAATCCCGATCTAATTTCTGGTATCTACAACTACTGCGATCGCTGGTGTGAAAGATGTCAGTTCACGTCGCGATGTCTGCTTTACGCCACTGAACAGGAAGATACTGACGACTCGCCCGAAAGCCGTGACATCGAAAACAAAGCTTTCTGGGAGAAGCTCGGCAGGATTTTTCAGGAAACTCAGGAGATGTTGACGGAGTGGGCCGAAGAAGCCGGCGTCGATCTGACGCAGTTCGACGAAGAAACGGAAAAAACTCATGAACGGCGGCGGGAGGCTGCGTCCAGACATCGTTTGGCTACCGCCGGAAAGAAGTATGCATCGGATGTAACAGAATGGTTCAAAGAATGCCTGGAAACGCCGACGGCCTGCGACCTACCGCCTGACCAGCAAGATTTCGAACAATCAGACCAGTTTGAAGACGCCAGCGAAGTGATTCACTGGTATCAGTACCAGATTGCCGTGAAAAGCATGCGAGCGCTGTCGTCGCGTAGTAATGAAGTGGAAGAGACAGATCCAGAACTCGCAAGTTATCCGAAGGACTCCGATGGTTCGGCTAAGGTCGCTCTCGTCGGGATCGATCGGTCGATTAGCGCCTGGCGATTGATGCAGTTCGCAGTACCTGAGAGATCCGAATCGATTGTTCCGCTGATCTTGCAGCTGGAACGCCTGCGGCAACGGGAGGAGAAGGAATTCCCCAATGCGCGAGCGTTTATTCGGCCCGGTTTCGACGAAGTTTTAGGCGAACCGAATTAAATTTGGAGTCGGAGTTATGAAAGGCCACCGGTCCGGGCCGGTGGCCTTTAACTTCTACTTGTTGGTTATAGGAGTTGTGATGGCTTCTTCAGCTTGCGTGTTTTGCAAAATCGTTGAAGGCACGTTGGAGGGTCCGATTGTCTTCGAAGATGAATCGACGCTCGCATTTCTCGATCACCGACCGCTTTTTCACGGCCATACGCTTGTAATCCCAAAGAAGCACTTCGAAACGCTCACCGATCTGCCGCCAACAATGATTGCTACATTTTTTCGGAGCGTTCAAATGCTTTCACGTGCAGTCGAACTGGCAATGGATGCAGAAGGGACATTTGTCGCGATGAACAATCGTGTTAGTCAAAGTGTGCCGCATCTGCATGTTCATGTGGTTCCGCGCCGCAAAAAAGATGGACTGAAAGGATTTTTTTGGCCGCGCACGAAATATTCAGACGAGCAACAGTTGAATGAAGTTAAATCGCGGATACGATCGGTTATCAATGAATTAAAGAATCGTGAGCAAAACTAATTGAGCTAACTCTTCAAGAGACGAGAGTTTCGCTCGTGATGGTCCAACAGCAAAAAAGAATTCCGGCAATTCGAAAAGATAAAACACACGAAAATTTGATCTAAAACACTGACAGGAGTATAAACCTCCCTGTCACGAGGGTTGCGGCCTTCGAGACGGACAAAGGGACGGCAATCGGGTGGTGACGCCCGAACGAGAGAAGAGACAGGCGGCTGTCGATTCTATGACGCCCGAGTCGGAACCGAAAGGTTCAGCTAGAGAAAGTTGCGAGACTTTCTCGAACCACGCGGATAAAAACGAGTGGTACCCTTTGGAGAGGACCCGCCGAGGGGGGCGAAGCAGCTCGACGCAAGTTGAGCCTCGTTGCCGGATCGTAACCGGCGGTGGAGGAAAAGCCACCAAACCAAAAACCTAAAGGCACCGCGTTCGCAAGAATGCGAGACTTGTGAAAACATTTCGTGTGCTGACCGGAGACTAAACTGACCGCCAGTTAATCACCGGGATACAAATTCGGTAGCTTGTGTGTGTACATGCCTTGCTACCATCCTAATAGACAGCTTCGGTTGCCTTTTAGGAAAACGGATTGCGCTGCATTCAGCTTGCTGGAGGCAGCGCTTTTCGTTTTTTGCTTTTTGATCCTTCCACTGCTCGAAGTTAACATTCGCCCTACCAGTTTTGAGGCGGCTGCGGCGGGTAGTTATTTCCGACCCAAGCATTACTGTTGAAAGCTGCTTTGACCTCTGGCTTACCTAGTATGACCAGGGCCCAGACACCCATCGGTATTCCCACCAGGAAACAGCACGATGTGAACGGAATTATGACGAGAATCGCGGCGATGCGTGCGGCCCTGTAATTCTTTGCTTTCATCATTTGGACCGCGCCATAGATGATCACCGGCGCGAGCAGAAGACTTAGCAGCGACATGGCGTATGTGACTACGGTCGAGGTCATGTAGCCAATCCTCTCCGCATCCTCTACCGGTAACGACTCGCGTCCACCGATACCTGAAAGCCGCATCAAGCCTCCGAGAAGCGCGAGCAGCCCGATCATACCGTTCAAGCTACCAGCGATAATCAGGGCTGTAGCCGGTCCACGCAATTTTTGAAGATTGTCGATCATCATAACTTTTTCATGCCCAGCTTCTCCGTAAACAGAGCTATTGAAGAAGGATGAAAAACCCGCCGGACAATCGCGAGGAACTTTACCTCAAAAATGGTCGTTTGCATTTCTCTCAGATAACTCATGCATGGTAGATTAACGCCTTCCCAAAGAGGATTAGTTGCTTCATTACTGCTTGCTCGGAAGTGTTTGAAACACGTCTGCGATCTGCGTGGTCGTGATTAGACAAAAAACGTAGCTCCCCAGCTGACGCACCCCGGCGTCAGGAACACTTTAGACCCTCCGCACCTGTTTGACGGTGTAAGCGGTGTAACGAAGGAGATTTGAGAATGACTGAAGCACGTATGCAGGAAGCCATCGAACATAAACCCGGAACGTTTTGTTGGATCGAGTTGGGTACCAGCAGTGGTGACGCTGCGAAAAGCTTCTACACCCAATTATTTGGTTGGAATTACGTCGACCATCCAATGGGGCCAGACGGCGTCTACACGATATTGCAACTTAATGGGAAAGACGTGGCGGCACTTTACGAGCTGATGCCCGATATGAAAGCACAGGGAATCCCTCCACACTGGATGAGTTATGTGGCTGTAGAAAACGCGGATGAAACCGCTGACAAAGCCAAGGCGGCCGGAGGAACAATTCTTAAGGAACCGTTTGACGTGTTCACGCTCGGTCGGATGGCTGTGATTCAGGATCCAACAGGCGCAGTCTTCTCTCTGTGGCAGCCGAAGGACAACAAAGGTGTTGGCCTTGTTGGTTCCCCGAATTCGCTCTGCTGGAATGAACTCATGACGACTGACACGAAGAAAGCCGGAGATTTCTATTCGACCGTCTTCGATTGGGGCCGAGATGTCCAAAACTTTGGTCCGATGGAATACACCATGTTCAGCAACGGTGGAGATCGGCCGAGCGGTGGCATGCTTCAGATTACGCCCGAGATGGGACCAATTCCGCCGAACTGGCTCATTTACTTCGCGGTAAATGATTGTGATGCGACAGTGAAGAAGGCGACTGAGTTAGGCGGAAACATCATCGCCCCTCCGACAGATATTCCGACGATTGGTCGGTTCGCTGTGCTGAGTGACCCACAGGGCGCTGTTTTTGCGACCATTAAGTTGGAAGACGCGCAAAGTTAATTTGTCGTTCGTTAGCGATTGCTCGAGGAGTCGGCAAGTAGAACTTTGTGTCTACTTGCCGCTTCTGTTAAAAGCCCTCAACAGGTTGGGGAAGTCTCCCTAGATGAAAGCTCGTTTAGTTTGGCTCGTTCTCTGTCTCATCTGGGGCTCGACCTGGCTGTTCATCAAGATCGGTTTAAACGATCTTCCTCCGCTTACCTTCGCTGGTATCCGGTTTGTGATTGCGGTTCTGATTCTATTCACAATCATCGGGGCTCGACGTGTGCCACTGCCGGTGAGCAGTGCCGACTGGGGACTGCTGATCTTGACCGGCATACTGTCGTTCAGTCTAAATTACGGTTTGATTTTTTGGGGTGAGCAGTACGTCTCTTCGGGCCTTGCCGCGCTATTTCAAGCGACGATTCCAGTCTTCGGCCTCGTCATAGCACATTTCTATTTGCCACAGGAACGAATGACTCCGGGAAGGATCGCCGGCGTGGTGTTTGGTGTGTGTGGAGTCGGCGTCGTCTTTTCGAATCAGCTTTCCGTTGCGGGAGGAAGAGCATTTGTTGGCTCCGTCGCGATGGTGCTCAGTTCGTTCTTTGTGGCGTACTCAAACGTTCTCATAAAAGCACGAGCGACCAAGTTGGATCCCGCCATCATCGCCGCCGCTCAAATGTTTTTTGGCTTGATTCCACTTCTTTTGATCGGAATTTCGTTGGAGGGAAATCCATTTCACTTCCGCTGGACGAAGATGGCGCTGATTTCGCTGTTCTATCTGGCGCTCGTCGGATCGGTGGTCGCGTTTTTGTTGTACTACTGGTTGATGAGAAATATGGATGTAACGAAGACAATGTTGATTGCGCTGGTGACGCCGGTGGTTGCAGTGGCGCTGGGAATGATCGTGTTGGATGAGCAATTGAGTTGGCGTACTGTGGTTGGTGGGGTGATGATCATGGGGGGCATAGGATTGATTGCGGCAACAAGAGCTAAACAGCTGCCGGAGTCAGCTGCCGCGCGTTAACTTTCACTCGTGGTAATCCCCTTGAGTTGGGCCGATAGATACGCTTCAACCGCGATGCTTACGTTCGTGGCCTCTTCTCCAGAATAATATTCTGATAGTCGTCTCAGCTGGGCGATTTGATCGCCCATTAACCAGAACCCGCCCACTTCAACGCCGAATTGGTTTTGCACTGCGAGTTCGAGTGCTGTTCGGTGCACGATGCGAAGGTACTTCTCTTGCGCGGGACCGATCTCGACGATGCAGTTACCGAGCGCGAAACCAACCAGTTCGATTTCTTTTTCTGCCGGCGCATTCATCTTCGTTCGTGCTTATGAAGTGCGATTGTCGTATTTGCGAATCAGACCTTTAACTACTCCCTGGATCTGAATTCGTTCAGGTGTTTTGATGAAGAGGGGTTTGAACTGTGGATTCGCCGGCTCGAGCCGAATGAATTCAGGCTCTTGATAAAACTTCTTCACGGTGGCGTAATTCCCATCAATCAAAGCTACGACCACTTGTCCGTTTTCAGCAGTTTTTTGCGAAGCAACGATGATGATGTCGCCGTCCTGAATATTTTCATCAATCATCGAATCGCCGCGGACACGAAGGGCGAAAGTGCGATTGCGTCCCTGCATACCTTTCGGAATGTTCACCGTATCGTGTGAAAGAATCGCTTCGATCGGTTGGCCTGCGGCGACGGTCCCTAACAAAGGGACTTCGTTTTCACCACCGTTCGTCGATTGCTCAACCAACTGAATTCCGCGACTGACATTCGGGATGCGCTTGAT
>DATJKB010000144.1:0-7753 GCA_035491875.1 Pyrinomonadaceae bacterium
AGAGATGGTGAAGACGGAATACTAACGGCACTGGAAGCGAGCGGCTTAGACTTGTGGGGAACAAAGCTTGTGGTGCTCTCGGCCTGCGAAACGGGACTCGGAGAAGTAAAGAATGGTGAAGGCGTCTATGGCTTGCGACGCGCCCTGGTGTTGGCCGGATCGGAGAGTCAAGTGATAAGTCTCTGGCAAGTTAGCGACGAAGCAACACGAGACCTGATGGTTGCCTTCTATAAAAGGCTGCAGGCTGGTGAAGGACGAACAGCAGCATTAAGTGCAGTGCAGCTGGAGATGATTCGAAGCAATGCTCAGGCGAAGGGTGGGGACGGCAGAGGCCTCACGCTTGGTAGCGGATCAAAGAGAGATCGTAGCCATCCATTCTTTTGGGCAAGCTTCATTCAATCGGGTGATTGGAAAAGCATGTCCGGTCAAGCGAGCAAAGAGAAGTAGACGGAGAGCGACTCAACCATTCAAGATCTTACGAGACGCCACATACAAGTCGGTGAGCCGATCAGCGGACGCAGGATCACTGCGGGCAAGCAACGTGATCACTTCATCGCGTCCGGCAAGCAATGGCTGGATGCCTTGTCTTTGCGTCTGGTTAAGAGTTGAAGCATCTGCCTTATCAAGTTCAGCTCTTAACGACGTGAAGAACTGACTGGCAGCCTGGCGCGCGGGTTCATACTCACCTCGCCGCGCGTCGATTACTGCTGAGGCAATATTGTTCTGCATCTTTGCAAGGATTAATTGATGCTCAGTCTCAGCTAGACTGTTGGTTGCGGAGCGAGCCTTCAGCCACATCGGGACCAATCCGAGCAGAAAGACGATCAGCAGCACTCCAGCATAAATCATGATGCGTTGCATTAAAGGACGTGGCGTGCCTGGTTGTGGCCTGACTGGTTGTGGCTGAACGTTTTCACTCATAATTTTTCGCCTTTCAACTGTATCCGCAGATTACCCGGCGCGGTCTTGCTTCGCAATGAATAAGAATCTCGAGCCAAAAATGTTCAAGTCGAGTTAAGTGACCAATTCTCTGCGCAACCTCAGCGATCTCTGCGTCTCGGCGGTTGATTTTGGTTACGTATATAGTGTGCCATTCAGATCGTTAAAAAGGTAGTTGAGTCTAGTGGAAATCGAACAGTCCACCGCCGAGACGCAGAGCACGCTGAGTTGGCGCAGAGAGTTCAGCGAAATCTTTTGTGGGTGATCTTTTGTCGCCACCCGAGTTATATTGTTCGGCCATGATTACTACCCTTAATCACCTAACGATGGCCCAACTCGAAGCGGCGCTGGACCACATTCGCGAAACCCCAAAAGACAATGGTGTAGTGGATCTGATTGTCAGACGACCGCGCGTCGATCAAAGAGAAGTCGTCGATGAGGCCCACCTGGATTTGAAGGATGGTCTTGTCGGCGACAGTTGGATGTACCGCGGAAGTTTGAAAACAGCTGACGGCGGACCCCATCCGGAAATGCAGATCACCATCATGAACTCGCGCGTGGTCGACCTCGTGGCCCAGGCAAAAGAGCGTTGGCCACTTGCCGGTGATCAGTTCTTCATCGAGATGGATTTGAGCAATGCCAATCTACCAGCGGGTTCACGAATCGCGATCGGTTCGGCAATCATCGAGGTCACTGCGCCACCACACCTGGGCTGTCAAAAGTTCGTTGCTCGATTTGGAGCTGATGCGATGAAGTTTGTTAACTCCGCGGTTGGAAGAGAGTTGTGCATGCGTGGCGTTCATGCGCGTGTAATTCAGAACGGGACCGTACGCACCGGCGACCTCGCTCGTAAGATTTAAGAGTATCCACAACTTACGAAACCGTGACAGGATGACAGGATTCCAGAATTAACAGGACTAGAACAAGTCAGCTGACTTATCCTAGTCCTGTTAATTCTGGAATCCTGTCATCCTGTCAAAGTCTTTCACGGCGCAAGATTGATTCGCCGGAGCAAGTCGTTGAATCGCGGGTCTGATCGGAGACTGTCGAAGAGCGGCTCATCCGGCGCTTGTATTGCTCACCCCATAACTGAGACTCGTTAACGACGTCTATCAGGTCTGCCTGAACGATCAATGTATCGCCGATTTGCGAGACCCGTCCGTCGAGCACTGCGCGCACGTTCAATTCACGTCCGATCGCCTGTGGGTCGAGGTCGCGACCCTTGTAACGAAACACGGTACTGCGCGGCACGACACGTAGGTTCGGCACTTGCGCGACGATGTTGATGAGACTCTCGGTGATGCCATCCGACAGATATTCCGCGTCTGCATCCGCACACGCATTCGCCAACGGAAGGACGGCCAACGAGTTGATCGTGTCGCGCTGGCTGGTGTCGTCGATTAACACGCGCGTCTTTCGGTCGACGAGATGTTTCGCGGGCAGATGTAAGGTCGCAGAGGTGTCAGTGAAAACCGGAGAGCTGGTCGTCAGCAGCGCGCCGTGCTCACGGCAATACTTGAGTGACAGGTCTGCATAACTGCGTCCGCATCTTTGGCAGGTTTTCATATGTCTTTTTGGAGTGCGGTGACCCGTCACCGCTTTCTTTTCGACGACGACTTTGCTAATGCACACCAAAAGCGGCGATCCCGATTTGTCGGGATCTAGAGCCTGACGTGTTGGGACACTCAGTCTGGGGACCGGCTCCGGCACAATCGATTTTTGTCTATTCGTTCCGTCGCTTGCCGCGCGGCCAGGATTGATGCTTCCAACACTTTAAAGGTAAATCGCATCGACAATGGACGCTAAGAAAGTTCGATTCGATAGATCGCGAATTTGCCAGTTCGATTGCTTGTAAAGATTAATTTTTTGCCGTCCGGCGACCACTGGGGCCATTCGTCATCCGCAAGATGACGTGTTAGGCGTTTCAGCCCCGAGCCATCACGGTTCATCACATAGATTTCTGCGTTGCCGTCAGATTTTGCGCTGAAGGCAATGAGCTTTCCATCCGGTGACATCGCAGGTTGTAAATCGGGAGCGCGGTGGAAGATTACGTGCCTTTCTTCAGTTCCGTCAGGTTTGATCTTACAAACATCGAGTGAGTTTCCTGGTGAGTCACCACGATCACAACAAAATACGATCTCGCTGCCGTCTGACGACCAAGAGCAATCAACCTCCCATCCCTTTCCCGGCGTAACGGGGTGCGGATCTGTTCCGTCAGCATTCATAATGTACAGCTGATTCATGTCAGGCCGCTCACCACGACCGGAGATGAACACAATCCTTTTGCCATCGGGTGACCAGGACGGTCCGACATCCAAACCAGGATGGTTACTAAGATTTCGTAGTTCCGTGCCGTCGGGCCTGATGACGAAGATCTCTGAATTTCCATTCACGCGATCAAAAAAGGCAATCCAATTTCCATCTGGCGACCAATCCACAGTTGTACGAGGCAGCTCTATTTTCCTTAGAAGGGTGGATTGCCGCGTTTCGAGATCGAGTACCTTCAAGGCTCCGGCCTTATTCTCCAACTCCTCACTGTAGACAAGCCTTTTGCCGTCCGGTGAACAAGAAGTGCTACCCAAATTGCGCTCCGGGTTGGACAAGAGAACCTTAGGCCTAATCGTTTCGGCACTTACAACATAGACATCATCCTTACCGTTGCGGTCCGAAAAGAAGGCGATCTTTGTCCCGTCGAACGACCAGGAACCTGGCCCAGCAGTTTCATTTGTCTTATCCCAGTTTGTCACCTTCACGATATTGCTGCCGTCTGCGTCCATCAGGTAAACATCCGCATTCTCGTTCTCACGATTGGAGGTAAAGAGTATTTGTGTCCCATCAGGCGAGAATGCCGGATGCGTATCGATTGCAGGATTGAAAGTGAGGCGACGGAGATTACTGCCGTCCAGGTTTACCAGATAGATTTCTTGATTCCCGTCGCGTGTGCTCGAAAACACAACCTGACTTCCATCAGGTGAGAATGACGCATCGGTTTCGAAGAACTCGCTGTTCGTAATATTCCGACTCTGTCTCGTCTCGACAGAGTAAAGGAAGATCTCGGAATTGTATTGCTCGACTCGTTGATGGTAGACAATCATTTTCGAATCAGCTGACCAATGACCTGAACGAAATGGTGCGAGAATTTCATCCGAGCCATCTGACCTGGCGATGTAGGTTTTGGTGGTGTCGCCATGTTTCTGATAGAGCACTTTTTCATCATCGGGCGACCAACTCAATATTCTTCTTCCGTCTGATAATTTGATCTCCGATTGTCCTGTCCCATCGGCATTCATGACTAGCGACTGCCTTTGATTGTCAGGAAAAATGCGAGTAAACCTGATGCGTCCATCGGCTGTCCACATCGGGCCTGTGTCGTCGTTCGGATTATCGGTAAGTCGAATGGGCGAGTAGGGATCTATGGCCGCTGATGTGGATCGGAAAATCGTCGTTCGGAAATGCCACGCCAAATAACTTAGACCAAATACCACAACAAATGTCAGCGCAAGATTTCGAAGCGTTAGGAACGACTGTCGTGCAGGAGGTAGAGCGAGCGGGGTAGCATCCGTTTCGTTCTCGACTGCAAAGGTGACACGTCTGACGGTCCGCTTCTCAAGGATTACTGCGTCTGGCGATTCGACAAGCGTGCGACGAAGCTCAGCCGCAAAACGATAGCCATGCTTGGGAAGTGTCTCAATGAATTGCTCTCCATTAGTACTGAATAATTTCCTGAGGCGAGAGATCAGTTTGGCGAGATTGCTTTCCTCGACGACTGAGTCGTGCCAGATGGCCGACATCATCTGCTCTTTCGTTAATGCCCGGCCATTATGCTCGACGAGCAGGACGAGAGCGTCGAATTCTTTAGGTTGGAGGTGAATCGGAGCGCCGTCGACCAGCAAAACACGCTCGCTCGGATTCAGAATGAACTTCCCGAATTCGTAGACGGCACTTTTATTCTCGCTAATTTCCACAAGGTCAAAAAAAACTGAAAAAAAATCGAACGAATTACGAACAAAGCAGAAAGACGCCTTCTGCTTGAAGGAGTAATACATCGAGTCGAAATGATTTCAAGCAGGCCCAAGCACCGACTGGTCGGATTCTATTCGCAAATCAACCGCTCGAACAAGACTTCCTAATGAAGCAAAAAGCCGAGATCACATTTGAAGAGCAGGAAACGGTGATCTTAAGGCAACGGGATAGTTACCTGTTGGAGTTTTGTCCGTTGTGCCAGGTAACAGTTCGGTTGGTCACACCAGAGATTATGGCGGCCCTGGTCGCGGTGAGCCAACGAGAAATTTTCAGGCTGATTGAGGAAGGACAGATCCATTTCGTCGAGACGAACCGAATTTATGCGTGTCTTGGTTGTTACGGAAAGAATTGGAGGTTTGAAATTCAATGAGTAACCAACTGCGATTGTTAACTATGACTGTGGTTGTGTATCTCGCTTGCAGCGCGGCGGTCTTAGCACAAACGACCGCGTTCACCTATCAAGGCAAGTTGAGTGATGGCGGTACGCCGGCGAATGGCACCTACGACTTGCAGTTCAAGTTGTACGACGCTCTGGCTAACGGCAACCTGCAGGGCTCGCCGAATACCGTGACCATAACGGGCCAGCAGGTGACCAACGGCGTCTTCACCGTGCAGGTCGATTTCGGTCCGGATGCTTTTCCCGGCGCCGCCCGTTTTCTCGAGATCGCAGTCAAGCATCCGGGTGATGCTTCATTCACGCCGCTCACGCCGCGGCAGCCGGTAACTTCCACGCCATATGCAATGCGCAGCTTGAGAGCTGAGGGTATATTCTTCGGAGCCGACCGTGTATTCGGCGTCACCGGTACCCCATTAAATCCTCCAACCAACACATTTGCGGGACTTCGTGCAGGTGAGTCGACCACGCCTAACGCAGGCACGTTAGATGGAAATCACAACTCCTTCTTCGGCAATCGAGCTGGCCGACAGAACGATCTGGGCGCTCTGAACTCGTTCTTCGGCAGTGGTGCGGGCGAATCTAATCGGGCGGGCAAGTCTAATTCCTTCTTCGGAGTTAGCGCAGGCGCTAACAACACATCGGGCAATTCCAACTCCTCTTTTGGCTCTGCTGCTGGGGCTAACAACACATCCGGCCTTACCAACTCTTTCTTTGGAGCATCCGCGGGCCTGAGCAACACAGTAGAGCAAATCAATACCTTCCTTGGCGCCTTTTCAGACGGAGCGCCAGGCGTCAGCAATGCCACCGCCATAGGTTCTTTCGCAAAGGTTACGCAGAGTAATTCACTTGTACTCGGAAGCATTAATGGCGTGAATGGCGCCGATAGCAATACCAACGTTGGCATCGGCACAACCGCTCCCTCTCAACGGTTGCACGTGGTCGGCAATGGCTTGTTTAGCGGAGACTTGACCGGCAACGTTGTTAATGCGACGACACAATTCAACATTGGCAGCGAACGTATCTTGAGTAATCCAGGCTCGGATAACCTGTTCGCCGGCGCCGGCGCCGGGACTAACAACACCGGAATCGAAAATTCCTTCTTTGGGCGCGTCGCGGGAGCAAGTAACACCGTCGGCAGTGGGAACACTTTTGTCGGTTTTGAAGCAGGCAGGGAAAATACGACTGGGTCCAATAATTCGATCTTCGGCAGTCGTGCGGCAAGAGTTTTTGGAGCTAATGCTAACTTCAATTCAATTTTCGGTCATCGTGCCGGTGAACAAAACAAAGGCAGCCTTAATTCCTTTTTCGGCACCGGCGCAGGATTTTCCAACCAAGGGGGAAGCAGCAACACCTTTGTCGGTCACGATGCGGGAAACTCTAACTCAACCGGTTCATTTAATACCGTGCTCGGTGAAAACGCCGACGTGACTGTCAGCAATATCACGAATGCCACTGCGATTGGTTCGAAGGCACAGGTCTCCCAAAGCAATTCGCTGGTATTAGGAAGCATCAACGGAGTGAACAACGCAACGGCCGATAGCAAAGTCGGCATTGGCACAACCGCGCCGCTGGGGAGACTCCAGGTAGTGACGACCAACGACACTAATCCTTTACTTGTTACGGCCTGGGACAGCAGACATTTTGTGATCGGAGGGTCAGCAAGCAGCGGTGGCATCGGTTTGTCTTACGACCAGACCAACAATGTCGGATATATCAGTTCGCTTAGCCCAAACGTGTTCTGGCGAAATTTGGTCCTCCAATCCGGCGGCGGCAACGTCGGCATCGGCACAATTCCAGATGCGAAACTCTCCGTCAATGGAACTGCCAACAAGCCTGGCGGCGGGTCGTGGGGTTCCTTCTCGGACGAGCGGTTGAAAAATATCAAAGGCGGCTTTGCTACAGGCTTGAATGCCGTAATGAAGCTTCAGCCTCTGCGTTACGAATACAAGAACGACAACGCCCTGAATCTAAAGTCAGAAGGCGAGCACATCGGGTTCAGTGCGCAAGCGGTGCAAAAGATTATTCCCGAAGCTATCACCACGAACGACCAGGGCTATTTGCTGGTCAACAACGATCCGATCATGTGGACAATGCTCAATGCGATTAAAGAGCAGCAAGCGCAGATCGAAACGTTAAGCGCGCAGAACTCGGCCATGAGCACTCGCTTACTAGTCTTGGAGAAGAGATTGAAAAGGAGAGCGGCGCGGCTGCGATAACTTTTCAATGGGCGGCAGGCTGAATTCTTTTGCGAGTAAGATAAGTGAACCACCCACGGCAAAAATCATTCGTTATGCTCGCGAGCGTCTTACTCGCGCTCGCAGGGGTCCTCGCTGCGTCACATTCCACTTTCAGACAACCTGTTAACGAAGTTGTTAAAGCTGATTCGAAAGCTGT
>DATJKB010000145.1:0-9597 GCA_035491875.1 Pyrinomonadaceae bacterium
TTTTTTGGTTGCAGTAAGAGCGTACTCCATCAGTTCGTTAGCCCCGCAAGATGAATAATGTCTGTATTGAATTCCAGAATGGCGCGCAATTGTAGCGTCTCTTGCCCGTTTTACTCAACATAAAAGGCCGTAAATCCTCTCGATTTCGGCTTTTATCGCTGCAAGAACTAGACCAGATGCCCGTTCTGCCTATGACACTACGCTGAAAGGAGCAAAAAATGCGCCGAACCCACTTGTTGACCTGCGCAGTAGCTTTAGTGATGGGTCTTCTGGCACTGGCGGGGAATTTCGCCAAAACCACGGCAGCGGGCGCCGCCAGTTTGTCGGCAAGAACCAGGCAATCGCAGGAGATTCGCCGCCCACTGTACTCCGACTTTCAACTAACTGTGCTTGTTGATGGAAGGCAGGTGCCGGAATACAACGTCCGCGGCAAGACTTACGTCGAGGCACATCGTGGAGCTGAGTACGAACTCAGGATCCGGAACCCCCTGCCCGAGAGGGTGGCTGTTGCACTTTCGGTCGATGGGTTGAACTCAATTGATGCTCGTCACACCTCTGCCTGGAACTCCAGCAAGTGGGTAATTGAGCCGTACGGAACGATTACGATTGGTGGTTGGCAAATGAGCTCGGAGCGTGCCCGACGCTTCTACTTCACGACCGAGAGAGATTCCTACGCAGCAAAGCTTGGACAGACTGCGAACATCGGACTCATCTCTGCGGTTTTCTTTCGCGAGCGAGACCGCTATCCAGTGCCGATAATTCCCCCGCCATTAAGTCGCAAGGAAACAAATCGTGGTCAACCGAAGTCGGGATCGCCAACTGAGTCTGAAGCACGAGATAATTCGGCCAGGGGCGCGATCGTAAGACCTTCGGACGACGACTACGCTGCAACTGGCATTGGCCGATCGGTGAGAAACGAAGTGCGTTGGATTCAAATGGATCTTGAATCAAGACCTGCGGGTGAGATCTCTATTCGCTACGAATACTATTCGGCGTTGTTACGACTCGGCGCGGTGCCCAGACCTTATGATGTTGATCCCCTGCGGAGGCGAGAGCAATCGCGTGGGTTTAGTCCTGAACCCTAATGTTAGCGACGGACTAAGTCCTGTGTGTAGAGCTGCGTGTAAACGCGATAGTTCGCCATTACTTTCTGCACATAGCCCTTGGTCTCTTCAAACCCAATCTCGGATGTGAAGACGCCCGGGTCTTTATGCCGGGCTCGAGTTACCCAACGAGCTACGTTGTCTTCACCTCCGTTATAAGAAGCAGCGACCGCTTCGAGCTGCTGCGGGAACATCGAAGAAAGTTCTTCGACATACTCAGCACCCAAAAGAATTGAGGTGTCGGGTTGATACAACTGCGTTTCACTTACATTCGATAACCCCGCTCCCCGCGCATATTTCTGCGCTGCGTCAATCGTGAACTGCAATAATCCGCGCGCGCCTGCGGGTGACTTGGCCTGTGGATTGAACACACTCTCTTGTCGCATCAGGGCCAGGAGAAATCTCGGATCGACCTTCCGAGTCTTCGCTGCTTTCACCAGAGATTGTCGATAAGGTGCGGGATAAGAATCCGCTACTGCGACAATCGATGAGTTCAACTTATCTTGTCTTTGTGCAACAAGAGTCTCTTTAGAATCGTCCGCAAGCTTCTTCAGTCGCTTGCTTGCGAGCCATCCATAGTATGAGTCTGGTCCATCAGGAATTGAAAGATAAGCTGCGATTGCTTGCTGTTTCTGTCCGGCATGCTCGTAGCTGAAGCCTCTGAGGTACGCCACCTCATTCGGAGAAGTCAGCACCAGCCTATTGAAACTTCGCGTGCCCAACTGATTTGCGGCCGCAATTGCCGCTGGCCAGTTGTTTTCAGCAACCTGGAGTCGAAGCTCCGCAAAGACTGCGTTTGTTTCTGTCGCACTGCCGGAAAACCTCTGTTTCGTTTTTGCTATCCACGTCAGCGCGTCCTGGGGCCGATTCGCTTCACGCAGAGTATCGATCACGTTAAGGTGCGCGGTGTCGATTCGCTCGCCCTTAGGAAATCGCGTTATGTAGTCTGCGTAACGATCGGCAGCTTCCTGGAAACGGCTCATGCGGAGAAGAGCAGCTGCACTGTAGTTGAGACCTTCGCGGCCTTCCTTCAATGAACTGTACTTCTGCGCGAGTTCATCGAACTTGGAATAGGCTCTTGGATAGTCCTTAGCTTGAAAGTAGGAGCGGCCAATACCTAGCATCGCTTCAGGAACTCTGGAATCCTGTGGGTAATAATTAATCACCGACTGCCAGTGTTGCCGCGCCTCCGCGAATGCGCGATTGGTCATGTAGATTGCCGCGCGGCGCATGTGTTCCGCAGGCGTCAAGCGTGAGATGTTTCCCTGGGCATCTTTGGATGAGACGTCGCTTCGTCGAATAGCCGACAACGTGCTTTCGCTGGATTGAGCGAATACAAAACGAACGACATCCGACTGCGACAGCGCCAATGCCACGGCTGTTACCACCACTACGACAGAAAAATTACTGAATGAATGCTTTAACTTCATGTTTCCCTATTCTACTCGCCGGATGCTTCGATGATTTCGTAAGAAGAATGGATTTCCACGGTTGGCCGGAAGGTAGCCGCCACGCTGCAATACTTACTCTCCGACAGCTCAATCGCTTGTTGAACCGCACGCGCTGAGACATTCTTGCCGGTCACGACATGATGGACATTCATTGACTTGTAACTTCGGGGATGTTCATCGCGCCGTTCGCCTGAAACTTCAATCCGGTATTCTGTTACCTCGACTCTTTTCTTCTTCAGAATGCCTACAACATCAATACCGGTGCACGATCCAAGGGCAATCAACAGGAGTTCGACTGGCGATGGGGCGGCTGATCGTTCGTGATCCGTATCGATCGTTACAGCGTGACCCGACGGCGTGATTCCGATAAAAAGATCGTCACCCGCAAAACGCACCACGGCTTTTGTCGACTTAATCATTACCGTTTGCTCCAAACAGAGAATAACACAGCGCATCAAGACGGAGTTCGAGTGTGCGTAAGGCAACATCGCGATCACGCGACTGCTTTTCGAAAACCTGATTTCGCGACGTTGCGTAATATGTTACGATTAGCTCGCCTCTAGAATAGATTCCTCACGCTTGATGAAAATTCGATAACTTGTCTGGCTTCGATGACACCTCGGATAGAAGCCTAGGTGAGTAGAGTGGGAGACCCATCTTGGCTGATATTCTAATCGTCGACGACGACGACGTGATCCGTGACACGCTCAAGGAGTTGTTGTCAGAACATTACGCGTGTCAAACCGCTGGCACTGCGGATGAAGCGTTCGCGCGCTTAGCCGAGAAGCCGTATGACCTCGTACTTACTGACATCTCAATGCCGGGTATAAGCGGATTCGAATTACTGGGAAAAGTGTTAGACCAATATCCGAAAACTCCGGTCATTGTCGTTTCCGGGATCAGTGACCAGGAGCATGTGCAAGGATTGATCAAACTTGGAGCGTTTGATTTCTTGCTGAAGCCCTTTAGGTTGGAAGTAGTGGAGAAGAGTGTGAGGCGGGCACTTGAGTATCGTCTAAAACTTATTGAGGCAAGCGAGAAGTCGGAGGATTCGCCAGAGAATGGCGCCTCAAAGATCGTTGATGAGTAGCTAGGCGGCGACGATTGAGAGGTTGCTTTCGGTATTCGCGCCTTCAGGATTTGCGCCCACGCCACGCTGACGGCGGATTTCCTTCACGAGCTCACTGATGCGATCGGCGGTGAATGGTTTGGCGATTACCCAATCGACGCCGGCAGCCTTTTGCTCATCTGAACCAACTGCTTCGCCCCAGCCAGTAATTACGGCGATCGGGATCATCTCCCTCTGCTCGCGAATTGCCTGGGCCAATTCCCAGCCACTCATGCCCGGCATTCCTACGTCAGTGAACACGCCATCGAAGTGACCGTCCTGGAACAGATCCAGGGCTTCGTCTCCGTTCTGGGCTATTGTGACTGTGCAGCCTTCGAACTCGAGAATCTCTTTCAGCAACTCGCGGACAAAGTCTTCATCATCCACGACCAACACTCTAAGCGGGTTCTGTTCCGGCAAGAGCGCAATGCTGCCGGGGTGGATAAACTGGCCGTCGTCGGCCGCCAAATCTACCCCGCTCGACATGCTGGCGACAGGCAACGTAATGATGAACTTCGTTCCGTGGCCATGCTGCGATTCAACTTCAACGTTACCGCGGTGGCGACGAATGATACCGAAGCTCACCGCCAGGCCCAGACCAAGACCGGCTTTGCCTTTCGTCGTAAAGAATGGATCGAACACTCGCGATCGAACTTCCGGATACATTCCAATGCCGGTGTCTGCAACCGTGATAACAACTGATTCGCCAATCACCCGGCTCGACAAAGAAAGTGTACCGCCTTCGGGCATCGCGTCGATCGCATTGAAGACCATATTCACGAGCACTTCACGCAGCTCAGAATCGTCGCCCATCACGTGAGCATTCGAACGATTGTGCAGCTCGACCGTGATATGGATGTTGAGGGCTTCTGCGCAGTTCTTCCAGCGAGGACGGGTAATCTCACTCGCATCAGCAAGGATCTGGTCAATCGATATCAACTCGAAGTCGTGATCACGTCGTTGACGGGCGAAGTCCTGAATGCGCTTGACCGTCTTTGCGCCGTCTTCGGCCGTCTTGATGATGATGTCGAGCCCGCGATGAATCTTCTCCGGATCACTGGTTCGTTGCAGCAGTTGAGCGCGGCCAAGAATGCCGGCGAGTGTGTTGTTGAAGTCGTGTGCTACGCCAGACGCCAATTCACCGAGCGCAGACAGTTTTTCCATTTGCGAAAACTGCTCGCGAATTCGTTCCTGTTCGGCGATGTAGTGCGAGAGCTCTTTGACGTGGCGCTCTGCCTGATCGGCCTGGGCGGCTGAGGTTTCGATGTTCTTTAGATAAGTCCGATAGGTTAGGAAAACAATGGCGATAATCGGCAGCGTCATAAAGAATGCGTAGAAGCCGATTTCGTGAATCAAAGCCGCGATTACTGCTGCGGCTGACGCGCCTGCGAAGTATGTAATCGACGTCCAGAGATAATGCTTGTTCCAGGTGGCCCAGAACGCCTGGTTTGTTTTTAGTGCAGCACCCGCTGCCACGATGCCGGAATTTGAAGCGTAATGGACCAGCGCCATGGTGCAGATGGCACCAATAAATGTGGCGGAGATTGGTTGGTTTGGGAGCAGAGAGACGTTACCGAAGAGCAGATGGAGAAAGTTACTGGTGAGAAACACAGACAAGGCAGAGCCGCCCCAGTTAAAGCAGACGGTCCGCCACTTGCTACTAAAGCGCATAGTCGAGAGCGCTGCTTCGAGCGATGCGACGATCAATGCAGCTTCGCCACCGTAGATCCAGAAGATCAGGAAAACGAAAGTGTCAGAAACCGAAATCTGTGAGCTGAAGCGTGGGATTGGAACGATGATCCGCGATCCCAGGATTAAGGTCATTCCCATCAGGACCGCAAAGTGAACATCGAGCGCGGCAAAGTTCAGCCGCATAGCCGAATAGATCAGCGCGAGCCCACCCAGTCCCGTAACAGCCCAAAGGAAGGGGACGAAGAATTTATTTGGTGTTTCGGCTTTGTCTGACATGATGTCTTGGTTGAAGGTGAGGCGTAACCCTTAAGCAAGACAGATCGGGGCGATCAGTTACCTTCGATGATCGATTCCTTCTTTGGAAGGAAGATGGTCAGGTAAGTGGCGCGAAACTGATAGCCACACCTGCGATAGAACGCTTGCGCGTTAGTGTTCTTGTAATTGACCAGCAAGCAAACGGACTTGGCTCGCTTCAGAAGAGTTCGCGAAAGTTCTGACATGCAGCTCGCGCCGTACCCAGTCCATCGCTTATCTTCGTTCACCCAAACTCCCTCGAGGTAGATAACCTCGGAAGTCTCAGAGATGATGTCTGCCTTGAACGTCAACTGGCCGTCCTCAAAAACAACCCAGGTTCGTCCTTGTTCGATCCGTCGCAAGCAGCGTCGGCGAAAACCTTCGGGATCAACTTTTCTTGGATCGACGCCGCTTTCTTCAAAAGCCATCTCAGCTTGCACCGGCAACACAAAGTCCAATTCTTCTGCAGTTGCCAGCCGAAGTTTCGGGGTGCCAGAGTGCACTTCGATTGGGTAGCTAAACTCCAGCAGCGATTCGTTGCATGCGAGACGCATCTGCTGGCCGCCGTTGGAGCAATAGGACCACAGTTCGTTAATGCGATCCTCCTCACCCATGATCATGTGTGTGTTCGGACAGTCGCGGGCGATTTCAGCAAGTGCCCTGAGTGCTCGAGAAGAAACTGTTTCGAGCAGCGTGGCGTGTCCGATCAAAGCGACGCCTTCGAGGTAGCCATTGACGTCGCGACATCCGTAAAACGTTCCGCGATTGAGCGGACTAACCAAACCGTTATCCCGGACGAGACTTACCAATGCTACCGTGTGGAGCGGTCGTTGATTCAAGAACTGAATCACCTCGCTCTCGCATCCTGGAGTGAGCGCTTCTACGCTCACGTCCGTCTTTTCGAGAGGCGAAAAGTCGACCGGCAAAGGTGCAATGAGTGCTGTTGAGGTGCGGGTTTCCATGGATATTTTCTTCGTAATCTGGGGTTTGATCCGTTTAGGTTATTCCATGCAAGCTGTGTCGTCGCCGTCGATCAAAACGGACAGAGCATTGATTTGATCGCCGAGTAGAACGCCGTCGCCCAGGAAGACGCCGTCGCCTAACAATACGCCGTCACCTAGTAGAACGCCGTCGCCCAGGAGGACGCCGTCGCCCAATAACACTCCGGTAGGACAGAACCAGGTTCCCTGGCCCAGGTAGGTACCATCGCTGGTAACGATGCTGTCGCCCAACAAAACTCCGTCGCCGAGCAGCACGCCATCGCCTAGCAGTACGCCGTCACCCAGCAATACGCCATCACCAAGAAGTACTCCAGTGTTGTAGATACCCTGGTACTTGGTAATCAGGTTGATTCCAGTAGCGTAGTTGTTGTTCAGGATAATTCCCTGTGACCACTGGAACGTGAAATCGTAGATAGTGGTGGACGGGGTGGGCGCTGCCGATGTTATCAGCGGTGTTCCGGTTACGAAAGTTGAATTCAGATCAGTGCGGATTAACGAGGTCAAGTCGGCGGCGCCGGCGATGTTTATTTCACCAGCACCCTGCTCGAACATGTTGAATCCGGATAGAGGCTGCGCCGTGTACATCAAGATCATTTTGATCATGTTAGGCGTCAGCTTCGGATTCATCTCGAGCATCATCGCGGCCGCTCCGGCTGCGACAGGCGCAGCCATTGATGTACCGCTCAAGGTCATCATTTTGTTGTAATAATCTGTCGTTACAACAGCGTTGAGAACAGGATTAGCGTTAAGGAGGGAATTGCCTGGCGCCTGGGCCGCGATTATCTTGTTGCCGGGTGCTACGATATCGGGCTTGATGAGATTGTCGTAATGCTTAACTCCACTCGCATCGACCTGGTAACTACGTGATGGTCCACGAGAGCTGAAACTAGCAATACCATCGTCGGATCGACCTTCACTACCAAATGTATTCACCGCACCGACTGTAATGACAGAAGGTTCATTGCCGGGTGAATGGATCCGACCGTATACCTTGTTTGAGTTGTTCTTTCCATCGTTACCGGCTGAGGCAAACACCGTTATGCCTGCGTCGACCAATCGTCGCACTGCCTTGCACAGCGGATCGTCTTTGTACGAGTCCACCGCGGGCATTCCTAAGCTCATGTTAGCAACGCGAACGTTGTAGAGTGTTCGATTCAGGAGGAGCCAATCAATCGCTTCCAGCAAGTTGGAGAGTTGACCCTGACCATTTGAGTTTAATACGCGAAGGTTGACGATCTTGGCGTCGAGTGCGATGCCTGAGTATGAAGCGTTGTAATAGAGCTTGTTGCCGGCAGCGATCGAAGCCACGTGGGTTCCGTGACCATATGGATCGTCAGTGCGACCCTCACCAGTAAAATCTCTGCTGTGAACAACGCGCGAATAACCGTTCGAATTTTGAAAAGATTTGTGTGAGGCAAAAACACCGGAGTCGAAAATGGCGATGCCAACGTTTGAACCATCAAGCGTGTAGCTAGAGCCATAGTTTGTGACTTGGCTTCTGCGATAGGCTGCGCCGGTCGTTTGTGAAACGTGGCCGTCAACTTTCACCGTTCGATCAGGAGAAACAAAGCTGACCTCGTCGAATGCGGCGACTGTGTCGATCACGTCTGCCGGCAAACTAACAACGAGTGTATTGAGCGTCTTCAATTCCTTTCGAACATGAATGCCGTTCCGGTTCAAGAGAGCGTTGAGCTGGCCGCTCGGCTTGCTGTTTAGCTGAATGATAACGTCGACATTGTCACCACCTGAGTTTTGTCCGCGGAGATCAGACGAAACCTTGACAGGCTTGTCCTTATTCGACTTCGCGCTTGCGCGGTCAGCCAAAAGGATTCCGGCAATGAGCGCTGCCACAACTGCAATGCAGCATGTGATCATAAGGTGGGGGGCTTTTCTCTTAGTTAGTTTCACGTTTACTGAGTCTCCGTCGAGGGTTTTAATGCCGCATCAAGAGGAGCGGGCACCCCTCAGTTAGCAGCATACGTGCCAAGAGCTTAAGTCCTGCCTAGACTGCTGAGCCAAAACAACTTAGATCGACTTAGCAAGGCTCTTTAGACGGTCAGCCCCCTGACCGATTACTTCAAAGTGACCGATCACAGAAGTCAGTCTGATAGAATCGCGCCGATGCTCCCAGAAGAGGTTGAGGCCTACCGCGATCACACTTGGCGACGCGATCCGGAGCGTCGAATTCACGACGTTTACGGCGCCGAGCGCTTTGTGCAGGATGTCGGCTTTTGTTTGGTCCTGACCGATTCGCGTCGGCCCGGTCCTTCGCTTTACACAGCGGTGTGTGGACGTCGTGAAACCCACATGCCGAGAAACGTGCAGAAGGATCCGGAGAGTAGTCTTACCTGGACCATCAAAGATGAACTAATGCGCCGGGGTCGCTGCTTTTATGGCAAAGTTTTAAAAGGGCATGCGACGCTGATCGCAACTGAGCTAATCCCATCGTTCAATGCATTGTGGGGCGTTTCCCGGAAGGGTGAGGCGGCGACACTTACTGTTGATGCGCAACGGGTGCTTAAGGCCTTGCGAAAAGAATGGGAGATGGGCACGCGTGATCTTCGTGAGGCCAGTGGCGTGGTCGATCGACGACGTTTTGATAGGGCCATGGTCCAGTTGCAGCGGGCGATGAAAGTGATTCCCTCAGAGGTCCTGTATGAGCCGACCTTTACTTACATCTGGTCAGTTACCGAGGCGAGATTTCCTGAGCAACTGAAGGAGGCGAGAACGAAGGAACAGGCTCTGAAAGAAATTGCTCGCGCGTATTTGAAGGGAGCCGGAATGACTTTGAGAGGAGAACTCGCTCGCGTAACGGGCTTGAGATCACCTGACGCCGGGCGAGGGAACTGGGCATTGGTCGATGAAGGATTTGCTGACCGTTTGGCTCCAGGAGTCTACCGGCTTTGTGAGAAGCCAGCGCTTGCAACCGCCGCCTCATTTCGCGGTTG
>DATJKB010000146.1:0-2082 GCA_035491875.1 Pyrinomonadaceae bacterium
CAGAAAGGTAATGGACAGTATTTTGCGATCCAGCAGAACGGCGGCGTGAGCACTATATCGACCCCTTACGACGAACAGCTCGGTAAGCTGGCGAATCAACTCGGCGGAACTTTTGTGGCGTACGGCGGTGGCGCTGGTGAGTCGGGTGATAAGCAACGAGCTGTTGCTCGGGGACGCGCTGCCGAAGTTGAAGCAATGGTCGATGCGGCGGCGCCGAGTGCGGCGAAAGCTGAACGTGCCCTCAACAAGGCGATGAATCGTGAAGCGTACATCGGTGATTTGCTGCAAAGTATCGAAAACGGATCGATTGAGCTGGACAAGATCGACGCGAATCAGTTGCCGGTGAACCTGAGAGACATGTCGCCGGCACAACGGAAACAGGAGATTGAAAAGCGACTCGCAGAACGTCGTGAATTGCGTTCTCAGATCGTTGCTCTTTCAAAACAACGTGAAGAGTTCCTGGCTGCTGAACGGAAGAAGCTCGGAGCTAAGGGCGATGGATTTGATACGGCTGTTGTGACTGCGTTGAAAGAACAACTTAAACGGAAGGGAATCAAGTGAAGTTAGAACCGCTGATTTTCGCAGATAAACGCAGATCGGAATACCCCCAACGGCAGTTGGGGGATTGTTCAAGTGCTTCCTACTGACGCGATCTTCCATTCTCCGACGCGCCGCGAACGAACTTGAGTAATAAATCGCTACTGAATTCGCGGCGCGTCGAAGTTCTTTATCATTTGTCTGTTAGGTCGGACTTGAAAAATCTCCCAACTGCCGTTGGGGGTATTCGCGGCAATCGGCAATGACCTAGTTCGCTGACGCCGCTGCACGGTGGGTCCAACGATCCAACAAACGGCGACGGTTCTCCAGTTTCTTGTCGATGTTGTCGATGCGACCGACAAGCTGTTCGAGATTTGCGAGGTAGTCAGGCTCACCGATCGTTTCTCTGATTTCCTTGATGAAAGGCTGCAGTTTCGCAAATACCACTAGATGTTCCGAATTTGCCGCGAGAAACATCGACTCATCGATGCCACCATGGTTGACCAGCGCGGCCGCCACTTCCCAGTGCGACGACACCATTCGATAAAACGCACTCGCTTTTTCACCGCTCTGCAATAAGGCCAGGATCTCCAGCCCACTCTTCGGCGCGAACTCACTGAAGAACCACCGGCGAGCTTCTCGCATTAGGGGCTCGCTTCTGAGTTCGTATAACTTCAGAATCGCAAGGGCGTCATCAGGTTTTGTACTCATCGTTATCTCCTTCAATCGACGAGAGAGATTTGTGCTACTCGCAGAAATACCACATCAGCTTTGTCGCCGCGCAATAGCCGTCGGCAAAGTTTGAGGTTGTGAGCCGCGTCGCGAAACTCACCATGGGATAGTCGCAAAGCAATCGCAAATTCTTTCTCCGCTTCTTGCAGCCGTTGCATTCGCGCGAGCATGACGCCGAGGTTGTTATGACTCGAGATAACGTGCTCGCCCGGCTGATGGACCGCCTTGCGAAAAAGCGCGGTGGCAAGCTCAACGTCGCCCGTATTCGCTGCTATTAGGCCCAGATGGAATTGAGCATGTGGGTAGTCGCCGCGAGCGGCTCTAAGGGCCTGATTGTACACAGCCTTTGCCTCAAGAAGTTTGCCTTCATCTTCAAGTGCGACTCCGAGTGCATACGAGGCCTGTGGGTATACACCGTTACGCTGTTTGATTGCGCGACGGTAATAGTCGATCGCTTCAGTCGTGCGCCAAAGCTCGTAATAACAAACACCGATGTTGTAGAGCGCGATTGAGTAAAGTTTCGCGCTGTCTGGTCCTACACGTTCATATTCCCTCAGCGCCTCTTCATAACTACCGCTCGAAACCAATCGGTTGCCTTTGTCTATTGACTCGCGGGCATCACGTCTCTGCGCTTGCAACCTTGCGGGTACAATTAAAAGCGTCAGCAGCAATAGCGCCGCGAACATCTTGTGTATCGTCACGTCAACTTACCTCCTTACGCGTGGAAGCTTAAGGCGGTAATGCGCGGCGCGTCTTTCCCGTTTTTGCTGGCGTTGACGATTCTTGCTGCTAAGAGTCGAGCGCAACCCGATA
>DATJKB010000147.1:0-11210 GCA_035491875.1 Pyrinomonadaceae bacterium
GCAAACTGCGCGGAGATTGAGTTCCGGTTCCTTCGCGACTACGTATTCCAATGCACCTGCCTGAGCAAGGGCTTGTACGTACTGACGCGTGCGTTCCTCAACGTCGCACTCCTCAATCGCGTGCGGCTCTATTTCGACCTCAGCGAATTTAGCGATGACCCGCGCCAGCGTACGATGTTCAGCGGAGAAGAAAGGGAGTTGGTCGATTAGTTGGTCCATGTCCGGGGTCTGGTCTTACTCATTCAAACTTTGGATCCCTTTTGGCCACGAAAGCTTCATAAGCTTCGCGATAATCAGGATGTTGCATGCAGATCGCCTGCGCTTGAGCTTCGCATTCGAGTGCCGCTTCAAGATTCATGTTGAGTTCCCGATTCAGCATCTCTTTTGTCTTGGCCAACGCGAATCCCGGTCCTTTCGCGAGCCTTTCTGCAAGAGTGTTGGTCGCGGTCGCCAGCTCAGCAGTCGATGAAACGACCTGATTGTATAAGCCGATACGTTCTGCTTCGGGAGCTGAAACAAAATCGCCCGAGTAGAGCAGTTCTGTCGCCTTGGCCAGTCCGACGACTCGAGGCAGCAGGTAAGCGGCGCCCATGTCTGCTCCTGACAACCCGACCTTCACGAACAAGAAAGCAATACGCGCGTCTTCGGTGGCAATGCGGATGTCAGAAGCGAGTGCGATGCATGCACCTGCACCTGCGGTTGTGCCATTCAAACTTGCTATCACGGGCTTTGGCAAAAGACGGATGTTGCGAACGAGCTCGCACGTCATGCGCGTGAACTCGAGCAGTCCTTCGACGTCTCTCGAAAACAACTCTCCGATTATGTCTTTAACGTCGCCGCCCGAGCAGAACGCTCGACCTGCTCCAGTGATCACTACAACCCGAACATCATCTTGATCGCGGAGTGTGGCGAAGGTATCTGTAAGTTCTCGATAGACGTCAAAGGTCAGGGCATTCAATCGTTCGGGACGATTGAGAGTTATTGTCGCTATGCCGCTTTCGGTTTTTTCGTAGATAAAGCTTGAAGGAGTGTTCATTGCTTCGTTGGCAAACGATCGGGTGCGGCGCAACAGTTCTTAGGCGACGCTTTTCAGTTCTGGCCCTCCTCTACGATCTTAATCGTCGCGGGCAGTGGCCCTGACATCAGTATCTGTGCCAGATCCTCTGCGGACTGTTTTGTAAAACGTCCGCTAATCATCCCACTGTCGAAGATTTGACCTTTGATGAACGCGACCGACTTCACTTCATCATTTAAGACGACACCCAGGTACTGGTTGATATTTGCCGCTGTCCATGCACCGAATTTTTCTGCCGCTTCGCGCTTAAGTGTAAAGTTGATTTCGTACCTCTCACCTACGTCTCTCGGTACGGCCGGTACGGCGGAAGCATTTCTGATATCCCTGCCGTCTACGATCGGTGGAAACTCGACGACCACAAATCGGACCTTGCCAGTTGTAGTGGGAGGCTCGACTCCGTAAGGCAAAACTTTACGGTCCTGCGCCGTTTTAATTGTTGACTTAGCCTCTTCTTCAGTAGTGTAAGTCTGAACAGGCGCCGGCAATGGATCGCTAACAACGTGGACCATTTGCAGCGAACCGCGCGCGGCTATGAAATTCTTGAACCGTTCCCGATCCGCAACGTCGGGTAAATCTACCCGAATTCGACCGTCCTTTGGTGCGCCGACAATACCTACCCGAAACCCGTTCACGCCTAATCGACCGAGTCGATTGTTCAGCACGTCAACAGTCCCAGCTGTTACGGCTTCACGATTCGGAACCGACGGATCCACCTCGAGAACTAGATGCCATGTGTAAGACGCACTTGGGCGAAGTATTCCGCAAGCAAGCAGCGGCGTGATGAGGAGAACAATCGCGAATGATCCGATCAGCTTGATTTGCATGCGGCTATCGGCAGTTACTCGTTTAGCAAGGCCATGCCTTCGATTTCAACTTTGGCCGCGTCGTCCAATAAACCTTTGACTTCTACAAGGACCATCGCGGGAAAATGCTTTCCCATATGCGTTCGGTAGCGCTCACCAACTTCTTTTGTTCTTTTACGATACTCGTCAATATCGGTGACGTAGATGATCAATCGCACAACATCTGCTGCGACGCCCCCTGCTTCAGTTACAACGGTGATGAAGTTGGCGAGGGCTTGATCAAACTGTTCGACGAAGTCGTCGCTAACGATCTGTTGCTCTCGATTCCAGCCGACCTGTCCTGACACAAACAATAATCTGCCCGCAGCTGGAGTTAGCAAACCGTTCGCATACCCAACCGGCTTGCCGAGGGAGGCGGGATTGATGATCTTGAACGACATCGCGCAACAGGTTAAATCGTCGAATGATGATTAGCAACTGATTAATGAGCCGCTAGCGAAATGAAAAAGGCCGCCAGGGTCGACGGCCTTTTCACGACTGACTTCAGTGCTTCCTTATTGAACTAGAATCTTATCGAGACGGTCTGCCAGTTGTCCGGCGAGATTGCCGCCGGGATCGAGTCCGCCGATTGGGTTGCCGGCGATGTTTCCCTGTTTGTCGAGAATGACAATTGACGGCAGCTGATCCACTCCCATCTTCTTCGACACTCCGCCGTCGGGATCGCGCAGCACAGTCACTTTTAATGCGTACCGTTGCGAGAAGCTGCGCAGCTGGTCGTCGCTCGCGTAATTCTTCGATTTCGAATCTTCCGATTCAGTGCTGACCCAGTAGACGACAACACCTCGATCACTGTACTGGTCTGCTAACTTTCGCACGCCCTGCAATTGGGTCTTCGACAGCGGCAGCCAGGAGGCGCCAAACGCCAGGACGACTACTTCGCCCCGGAGACTGTCGGAAGTAACTGTCTGACCATCGATGGACCGGAGCGAAAACTGCGCCGCCCCGCGACCTTGCGCGACCACGAGGGCTGCGAAGGTGATCCCAAATAAACCTGACAAAAACCGCTTTTTGGTGGTGAAAAGCATCGCTTCTCCTTGCCGAAAACTTAGGTTCGGCAACGTCTTAGATGGTCCTGGCGGGGCTTTCGTTGGACTCGTTTTCAATCGGCGGAGTCTGGCCAAAAACGTCCGAATACAGGCGGGCGTAATCATCCCACGTATCAATGTCGCGGGCAACGTATTCGGACCCCACTGGGACTCTCCGAACCGCCTCGGCGTGGCTTCGGAAGAACGACTTCAGACCAGCCGCCCCGCCGAGGGTTTCCAGTTCCCGTCGCCACCGCAGATCGACCAAAACCGGATGACCGCCGCGGCCTTGCCACGTTGGGATGATTAGCTCTGCGTTACTCCTCCACTCGTCAATCAACGTTTTGACGACCTCCGGTGGTACCGCTGGATGATCGACTAGAGCCACTAGCGTCGCCGAAGCACTTGGCGGAAGCATTTGCACGCCACAACGAATAGACTCGCCCATCTCGCTCGAGGGATCTGGATTAAGCGCAAAAAGAACTGAAGCGTTTTTCAGGTGCTGGCGGATCTGCTGCGCGTTGTGGCCCACCACCACGACAATTGTTTCAGCTCCGCCCGCATTCAAATAATTGATGCACGCTTCGATGACGGTTGTGTGGCCGAAAGGTAGGAGAGGTTTGAAAGCGCCCATGCGCTCGGAGCGACCGGCGGCCAGGAGGATGGCTGCGACGGATTGGTCTTTGGACCTTGAACTTTGGTCTTCGGATTCTTCCATAACTCCCATCCAACGGCTCCAAAGACCAATTACCGAACGGGAGCGAAGCGACCGATGTCAACGTGCATTGAGCGTTTCGTGCGTTGACATCGGTCGCTCCCGTTGTGTAGTTGACTCACCAAAGACTGAAGGCCAGTTAAGGCATCGCCGCGACTTCTCGTAAAGCCCGCAACGTGTATTGGCGCGCCATCTGTTTTCGCCACTGATAGACGAAGTCAGTGTTGTCGAGTGGACGCGCCTTAATGTAGGCAGCCTCAGCCGCAGCGTGTATTTGATCTTCTGTTAAGGGCTTGCCAGCGAGCGCTGCGCTCGCTTCCACTATCTCAACTGGTGAAGGCGCAATGCCACCAAGGACCACTTTCGCACTCCTGACTTGTCGTTCGCCACCACCGTTTTCGTAATGCACACACGCCGCCACGCCAAGTACCGGAAAATCAAACGCTCCGCGGCGACGAAGTTTTTGATACGACGCGCGCCACCCGTTTGTCGGCGGTAGTTCAATCGAGACCAGAAGTTCGTCGGGACGTTTGCGCAGATAATCGATGCCGTCATCGTTGTAGAGACCGGCCGCGTCAACGATGCGTTCGCCTAATGTCGAGGCGAATTTTAGCTTTGCTCCGATCGCTACCATCACCGGAACGAGATCTGACGACTGCACAGCCCAACATTTTGAACTGCCAGGTGCGACCCAGCAGATGTCGCCGTCTTTCTTCAAACAAAAGTTAATGCCTTTACGCCACTCGTAGTTCTGATCGTAGTAGTTGCAACGAGTGTCGAGTAGAAGGTTTCCGCCAATCGTTCCCATGTTGCGCAGCAGTGGCGTCGAGATTGTGCGTGCGGCTTGAGCAACGACTGGATAGTCGCGATTGATGATTGGATGTTCGCAGATGTCAGTGAGGATTACAGACGCGCCAATCTTCAGACCCGTGCTGCCGTCGCCGGTTATCTGGTTGAGTTCATTGAGACGCATCACCGAGATAACAGTCTTTGGCATTTGCTGCCGTCGCTTCATGTTTGGGTACAGATCGGTGCCGCCGGCGACAAACTGTCCCGCAGGACCAACGTTGGCCATGATCTTCACCGCCTCCGCGATTGTTTGCGGCACACGGTATTCAAATTTGGGCAGACGCATCATGCCTTAAACAGGGTCCTCATGAACTTCCGCATACTTATTAGCTCCTGCACAAGCGATTCCCAATGGCGTTGCTCATCCTCTTTCAGCGCTTCCAACTTGTCGAGCCTGCTGCTCATTTGATCCAGCCTGGCCTCAAGGTAGGCTTTTCGCTCGGCATTCAGCTGATTGATTTCGTTGTTTGTATCTTCAATCATGGCGTGTGTTCCTCTCAGAGCGATTATATTTACAATCGTCTCTCAGCAAACGCCGATCATGAATGAACAGCCACTTTAGGCAACTCTTTTCCGTCTCCGCCCTCCGCGGGCGTCAAAACTCGCAACGGCTCGGGCCAGTCAACAGCGGGAACCGCGCCGGGACCGAATCGGCCATCACGACCCCGCGCCTTTTCACGCAGCGCCTTTAAAACTTTCTCCGGAGTGATCGGTACTTCGTCGATGCGCACGCCGACTGCGTTGTAGACAGCGTTCGCGACGGCTGGAGGCACAGGCAACAGCGGACCCTGCCCAACTTCCTTCGCGCCGAATGGTCCATTTGGATCCGGATCTTCGATTAGATAAGTCTTGACATCGCACATCTCCATCGTCGTTGGGCTCTTGTATTCCAACATCGACGGGAACTTGTGCACCATATTTCGATTCGTGCGATAAGTCATCTCTTCCATGAGGATCTCGCCGAGCCCCATGTAGACGCTGCCTTCAACCTGGCCCATCACCAACATCGGATTGATCGACTTGCCAATGTCGTGCGCGATCCAGATGCGTTCGACAACCACAATACCGGTGTCAGGATCAACATCAACTTCAGCGACCGCGGCCGAATAACTGTACGCGGGCGATGGACCAACACCGGCGCCTTTGTACTTTCCGGGCGAACGTGGCGGCGTATATGAGCCGACTGTGCCAATCGTTCCGTATTTCGATTCAGCTAGAACCACCGCCTCAGCGAACGACACGCCGAGTTCCGGATTCTCGACATCAAACACGCGTCGCTCCGCGAGCCCGATGTTTTCGATTGGCACTCCGAGCTTCTCGGCCACCGCCATCGACAACAACTCTCGAGCTCGTTCGGCGGCCTGAATCGCGGCGTTACCGGTCATCAGCGTCACGCGACTGGAGTAACTGCCAAGATCCACCGGTGTTAGATCAGTGTCAGCAGTCACAACACGAATATCAAAAGGATCGATACCTAAGACCTCAGCGACGATGTACGCGAGAATCGAATCAGAGCCTTGGCCGATGTCTGTCGATCCACACATAACGCAAACTCCGCCCTGGCGATCGAGCCGGAGTTGAACTCCCGACTGAGGCATGTTGTTCCAGTAGATCGGCAGTCCGGCGCCGCAGATATATGAGCTGCACGCGATGCCGATGCCTTTACCAAACGGGAGCTTCCGTGAGTTGCCGTTCCAGCCGGAAAACTTGTTCTTCCAATCCGAACCTTCAGCAACTTTATCGATACACTTTCCGAGACCCATGCTGCCGATGCGTAGGTAATTAGCGGTAACTGTGTTGGGCGCTACCAGATGATTACGGCGGATCTCAACTGGATCGAGATTGAGTTGTTCCGCGATCTTGTCGAGGTGCACCTCGAGGCCATAACGCGGCTGTGGTGTGCCGTGACCTCGCTTAGGTCCGCAAGGTGGTTTGTTTGTGAAAGCGCGCAGTCCCTGGAATTTGTAGCGCGGCACGTCGTAAGTGACCGTTTGCAACGCGCCTGTGTAGAACGTGCTGGCAACCCCGTAGCTGCCGTAAGCGCCGCCATCCAGGAACGACTGGAAATGCATTCCAGTGATCGCGCCATCTTTCTTTACACCCGTTTTGAACTTCATCAAGACAGGATGTCGGCCACGGTGACAGTAAAAAACTTCTTCACGCGTGAGCGTCACTTTAACTGGACGTCCGGTGATCATCGCGAGCTTACAAACGGCGACCTCGTGATTGAATGGATCGCTCTTGCCACCAAAGCCACCACCGTTCGGTGTGGCGATTACACGAATGTGACTCGCCGGCATCTCGAGCACTTTTGCCAGTGCGCGGTGAACATAGTGTGGAGTTTGCGTCGAACTCCAGAGCGTGATCTTGTTGTCTGAATCGTAATGCGCAACAGCTGCGTGTTGCTCCATTGGCAAGTGCGTGTTGCCCTCGTAGAAAAAGACGTCTTCCCGAACCAGGTCTGCTTCCGCAAAACCATCTTCAACGTTTCCGAATTCGAGCGAAACTTTCTTATGAACGTTGCCGCTGTCGCCGTAATCGTGAATGCGAGGCTCGTCAATCAGTATGGCTTCATCGATCGAAGAGATGGTGTTGAGCGTTTCATATTCGACTTCGATCAGATTCATTGCGTCGAACGCCACGTCTTCGTCAATCGCTGCCACAGCGGCGACCGGATCGCCGATGAATCGAACCTTATCAATGCACAGTGCGTGTTCGTCCTGACTAACAGGAAGAATTCCGTACGAATTCGGCAGGTCTTTGCCAGTGATAATCGCAAACACGCCGGGAACAGCCAACGCTTTCGATAGATCGATGTTCTTGATTAGCGCGTGAGGAAGATGACTGCGAAGCATCTTGCAATACAGCATGCGCGGCAGAACGATATCGTCAGCGAACTTCGTCTGGCCAACACACTTCGCGCGCGCGTCAACTTTTCGGAAAGGCTTTCCGACGACGTTCAGCGGGTCACCGTTTTTTTGAGTCTTCGCCATTAATTATCTGAAGTCACCTTCTGTAATCTCCAGCGATAGGTTTGCCATTTCGGTTGGAGAGGTTGTTTTCTGCAAGTCGCGCCGTGCCCCGGCGAATTCTCGCTTTGATCGAGTTCCGCCACCGAAACCAAAGGACCAATCAATCTGCCCTTCCTTATAACGCCAGTTCATGACGGGCGGTACTCGCACCCTTATCTGCCCGGCGGCTGGTAGATCAAAAACTGTAATGTGGCTGTGCTTAGAGAACGATATAGTTGCGTAATTAAGATGTTCGAGGGTCGTGTTCGATATCGTGATTTCATCCATCGGAGTGTCGACAACGGGTTGATCACCACCCATGTACAAAACGTTGTCACCGAGCCACGCAGCGTTCTTGTGCATGCCCATAACCGTATCTTCCATACTGTCCGTGTAGTCCCACTTGTGGGAATAAACGACGTCAGCTCCCTTCAGATACTGAATGCTCCCCCATTCATGAAAACCCAAAAAACGATCAGTATCTTCTACGGTTGACTCGAACTTGACTCGATAGGCACGCGTTGGTGATGGTTTGTCGATGTTCGATCTTCTTCTCGACAGCCACTGGCACGATTGCGCGCTCAAGAGCATGGCGACCAGCAACAGAGACAGAATAGTTCGAGTTAGCATCAGCAACTTCCTGACTAGTCCAGGCTCGAGTATTGTTCGCGCTTCGCGCTCATGTGCACGCGAGACGCGTGCGCTCCCAGTCAATCCAACCCGTACACCGCTTCCCTGGGCAATTCGATCTCTTCGCCTCTCATGCGCGCGGCGGCTAACTCCACCGCTTCATAAATCTTGATGTAACCAGTACATCGACAAAGATTCCCCGACAAGGCCTCCTGTATTTCGGCCCGCGTCGGTTTCGCATTCTTCTTCAACAACTCTTCGGCGACCAGGAGGAAGCCCGGCGAGCAATAGCCACACTGCGCCGCTCCGGTATCGGCAAACGTCTCTTGAAGCGGATGCAACTCTGCACCGTTCGCCATTCCTTCAATGGTCTTTACTTCCCGACCCTCAGCATCAAGACCCAACATTAGACACGACAGAATCGATCGACCATCAACCAGCACGGCACACGTGCCGCACTCTCCTAACTCGCAGCCGTGCTTGGTGCCGGTGAGATTCAAATCCTCGCGCAATACCTCGAGCAAGGTTTTGTGAGGGGAAAATGCGACTTCTGTCTCTTCGCCGTTCAGCTTAAGTCTGATGTGACTCTTCGTTTTCATTTACAGGGTCGAGTATAAGGCAAGTTCGGCGGAGTCTCGAACTCAAAAGAATATCCACAAATTACGCAGATTACACAGATTAAGAACTAGGCAGTTATGTTGAACAGGAGAACACCTGATCTCAACGTGGGCGCCTAGTTCTTAATCTGCGTAATCTGTGTAATCTGTGGATATTCTTTCTCGCTCAGACTTTTACTGCTGCCGCTTCCTTCTTCTTTGTCTTATTCAGAATCGTGTTGTCGATAAGCCTGGTCTTTCCAATGTACGCCGCGAGAGCAATCAAGATGGGTCGTTCATCAAGCTTGTCGAGTCGCTCCAATGTTTCCGCATCCGAAACGCTGACATAGTCCAAACGAGCACGAGGCTCGTCCTCAATCGTCGAACGAACCAGATCCGCTAATCGCCCCGCGCTCCGTTCGCCATCTTTGTAGGCATTTTTCGCTGCCTGCAACGCGCGATGGATCACAGTAGCAGCCTGTTGCTCTTCAGCTGTTAAATAAAGATTCCGAGAAGAGATTGCCAGGCCAGAGTCTTCCCGAACAGTCGGGAGTATGACGATCTCCGTATCTAACGCTAGATCTTTAACCAGCCTCCTGATCACAAGAGCTTGTTGTGCGTCCTTCTGACCGAAGAAAGCGAAATCGGGTCTGACGGTGTTCAGCAAGATCGTAACCACCGTTGCGACTCCGCGGAAATGACCAGGTCGTGACGATCCTTCCAACTGCTCTGATAGACCTTCAACACTGACGTACGTTGAAAATCCCTTCGGATAGATTTCCTCGACCGTTGGTGCAAAAATGTAATCAACGTTGTAATCCGTCAGCAGGGCCGTGTCCTTTGTTAGATCGCGCGGATACTTTTCGAAATCTTCACCGGGCCCGAATTGCGTGGGATTCACGAACACAGAGACGACGACTACGTCGCACATTCGCCTTGCCTCACGCACGAGACTGAGATGACCGTCGTGCAGCGCGCCCATCGTTGGAACTAATCCGATAGTTTTATCCTGCTCGCGGCGAATTTTGCGCGCGACTGAACCCATGCGCTGGCGTCGGTTGATTAACTCCATATTTGAGGGTGATTAGGAATTTTTGACGGTGGAGCTCTTTGATGGAATCTCGATGTTCAATTCTTCGGCGGCGTCAGCCGGAAGCGCATACGACTCGCCGTGCGCCGGATACGTTCCGTTTCTCACATCATCCGCATAACGCGTCACCGCTTCAGTAATTACTTCTCGAAGATTGGCATACGGACGAACAAAGCGTGCTTGTTTGCCAAACGATAGGCCCAACATGTCATGAAGGACCAACACCTGAATGTCGCAATGTACTCCCGCTCCGATTCCAATGGTAGGTATGCTGATGCTCTCCGTAATCATCTGGGCGATTTCTCGCGGCACGACCTCCAGAACGATCGCAAATGCTCCCGCATCCTGGAGTGCGCGTGCATCGTCAAGCAACTGTCGCGCGGCCTTGGCTGTCTTGCCCTGCACCCGATATGCGCCGAGCTGATTGATCGATTGCGGAGTCAAGCCGATGTGGCCCATCACGCTGATCTCTTCATCAACCAGTCGCTTTACTAAATGAACTCGTTTATGTCCACCCTCCAGTTTGATCGCTTCGGCCTCTCCTTCTTTGACCAATCGCAAAGCATTTCTCACCGCATCGTCGTCGCCAGTATGAAACGTTCCATATGGCATATCTGCAACGAGCAGCGCACGCTGAACACCCCGACGAACGGCTTTGAGGTGGATCAGAATCTCATCGAGCGTTACGGGAACGGTGTTGCCATAACCGAGAACCACGTTTCCAAGACTATCACCCACCAGAATGATGTCGATTCCCGCTTCATCAACCAGGCGCGCGGTTGGGTAATCGTAGGCGGTTAGACAAACCAGGCGCTCTCCTCGCTGTTTGCTCAGAAGCAACGACGGCGCGCTGACCTTTTCCGGACGTTCAGGCTTCAGATAAGGCATGGTTTAGCTCTCTTTACACGATTGGCTTTTTGACAATGAAGTTGTCAGAGAAACGGTAGGCTTTGAATGTCCACGGGGTCGTAACAAGTGGGGGCATTATAACGGCAAACTCGAAGCAGGCAAAAGCGGCCGTAATGAGGGGGGACGGGAAGACGCGGGGACGGGGAGATGGAGAGACGGGGAGACACGGGGACACGGAGACACGGAGACGCGGAGACGCGGGGAGGGGGTGATTGAGAGACGCGGGGACGGGGAGACACGGAGACGAGGTGACACGGGGACACGGAGACGGGGAGACACGGGGACACGGAGACACGGAGACACGGAGACACGGAGACGCGGGGACGCGGAGACGCGGGGACGCGGGGACACGGAGATGCGGGGACACGGAGACGCGCTTTTCCCCGCTTTGGTTTTGCCGTTATAATACCCCCACTTGTTAGGACCCCTTGGACAATCAACGCCTAC
>DATJKB010000148.1:0-3377 GCA_035491875.1 Pyrinomonadaceae bacterium
CACGATTTCACGGTAAGATTCCAAGGCTTCTAGCTAACCTGGATAATTTTATGGACAACAACATTCTCACGTTCCATTCGCGCCCGTTTATTTCGATCATTTCGATCATTGTGGTTCTGGGTCTGTTTGCCGCGCCGTTGCTTGCGCAACACGCAATGCCTCCAACCGAGAACATTCAAACAACTCAGAACGCGCCGGCAGTCGGTGTATCCAAGCCACCATCAACTACATCGACTGACGGTCAGTTCGCGGTCCTGGTTGATGGTCTTGGAACCTACGGCCGTCGAATTTCCACAAAATCCGAAGTGGCCCAGAGGTTTTTTGATCAAGGGTTGCGACTTATCTACGGCTATTATTCTCCGGAAGCAACCGCATCTTTCAAAGAAGCCCTTCGTCACGATCCCGATCACCCGATGCTCTACTGGGGACTCGCACTAGCGCTTGGTCCAATTCCTAATAGCCGCTTTCAGGCGTTTCCCGATGATCCGAAAGAAGAAGGCCGGAAGGCGATTGCCGCTGCGCGCGATCACGCAGCGAAGGGGTCACCAGTGGAACAGGCACTAATCGAAACCCTCGGTGTGCGATACGACACCGATCGATACCTGGATCGTGACCTTCGAGATGCAAAGTATATCGAGGCCGCTCGCCGGACATACCAGCGCTATCCGAAAGATCTTGAAGCCGCTTATTTATATGTAGATGCGCTGATGACTCACGCCGCATGGTCTTACTGGCGACGTGATGGCTCGCCACTTCCGGGTACGCGCGAAGCAGTTCAAACTCTCGAAGCGATGTTGGCCCGCAATCCGAATCATCCTGGAGCGGTCCACCTTTATATTCATCTGTTCGAGAGTTCTGCGGAACCCGAGCGAGCGTTGCCGCAAGCGGATCGTTTGGAGTCGCTGATGCCGAGATCTGGTCACCTGGTCCACATGCCGTCGCACATCTATATGCGAACCGGCGATTACGGTAGAGCCATCGCCAACAATCAGAGGTCGCTTACAGCAGACGCTCTTTTCCAAAAAACCTGGGGCGACCGAGCCACGCCGAATCTAGGAACCTATGGTTTGTCTTCGCGGACTCACGCACGACATGCATGGGACTTTATCCGGTACGCGGCAATGCACGCCGGCAATTACGCGACCGCGATGGAAGCCGCAAAGGCAGCAGCCGCGGGACACACACATATGGGATCGGGCGCTCTTGAACGTGGTACTTCAATGCCGTGGTTGATCAATAAGATTTTTGGTAAGTGGGATGCAGTACTCGCTGAATCAACTCCGGCTCATGGCTCACCATATCTGCTCGGTTTGTGGCACTACGCGCGCGGCAGCGCCTTTGTAGCGAAACGAGATTTCGCAAACGCTGAGGCAGAATTGAAAGCACTGAGAGCGGCGGCGGTAGATCCGGCTGTGAAAGACATGCTTACGGCTGCGAATCCGGCACCCACGATCCTGGAGTTATCTACACGAGCTCTGGAAGGTGAGTTACTGATGGCGCGTGAGAAACACGGCGAAGCTGTAAAAGCGTTTGAAGCAGCTCTCAGAATTCAGGAGACCCTGAAGTACATCGAGCCTCCTGATTGGGGACAATCGATGCGGCTTTATTTAGGTGTGGCATTATTGAAAGCAGGTCGGCCGAGAGAGGCTGAAGCTATCTATCGCGAAGACCTGCGCGAATTCAGAAACAATGGCTGGGCGTTGTTCGGGTTGGTCCAAAGTCTGGAGGCGCAGAAGAAGACGGCTCAAGCGCGCAGAGCAAAAGCAGAGTTCAGTCGCGCATGGAAGAATGCGGATGTGACTCTAACAGCGTCAGTGTTTTAAGACATTGTTGATTGCCGATTGCCGATTGAGCTGCGAGGTTAAGACCCCAATCGGCAATCTAAAATCGGCAATCGGCAATGCTATTCTTCATTGGCCGCTTTGGATCTTCAGCTCCGACGAGCGGCGACGGTCGATTGATGTTTTCAACTCATCTGGTGTCGCCGGGCGACCGTGCACGCCGTAGATCTTCTCAACTGCCAAGCCCAACTTCTGCAAGTTCTCACTAAAACTTAATGTGATGTCCTGCGCGATCGGAATCGATCCGTTCGGATTGGCATTAAACATGTCCGCCTGGAACAGGATCTTCTGCTTCGGCAGGTAAGCGACCAGCATCTCTTTCGCATGGGGATTGGGGCCGATGTCGTACAACTCCACGCGGTGCTTGTCGTCTTCAAACACCCGCTTCTTGTTTTCCACGGTCTCAATCGTCATCGGTCGCTTACTCCATGCGGTCTTCGGCAGCATAGAGGACTCGATTTTTGCAACCTGTTCTAAAAAGCTCTTGTTGCCCGGCGCGGTCACAATCGTCGTACCTTCAGCTACGTACTCTCGAAAGCCTCCGGCATGATCGGAATGATGATGCGTCAGCACGAGATACTTAATGGGCTTGCCCGGAACAGTTTCCTTAATTTTGGCGAGTGCCTGGATCGAGTTGCTGCCATAGAAGATTTGTTCAGGAGCTTCAATCACCAGTACGTAGTCGTTGAAAGCAACGAACATGATGTTGTGTGTCCCGCCGGCCAAACCGTTCAGCATGTAGACGTCATCCGCCACTTTGGCGACAGCTGGTGGCGGCGGTGTGGCGGGTGGCGCATCGAGCTTTTCAAAACCCTGCGGAATTTGAAACACCGACTCGGCCGGACGCGTGTTGATTAGAACCTCTGTGTATTCAGTTTCCTGAACGACACCCCCGGAGTTGTACAAGACGCGGCCTGTGGGAATCTTTACATTGCCGAGCGCTCGGTACGCGGCATAGGTTTGTCCAATCACGGAATCGCCAGCCATCGGATCTGCGTAAAGAAATTCATAACGGGTTAGCAAGTTGGTTTGCGCATCGAAGTAAAGTGCTAACTGCTGATTGTCGGGACGAATCACGCTAATCACTCGCTGCTTTTTACCGCCAAGTTGATCTTCACCGACCCAGCGCAGAGTCGGAGCGCGGTCCAATGCCTCAAGCAATATGAAAGGAGGCAAGCGTCGAATCTGTCCGCGGAAATTGTTCAGCGAAGGATTGGCGATAGGCGTGTCTGTCCTGGACCACATGTCGAGCGCGTGGCCTTCTGTGCCTTTGATGATGGTTGTGACCCAATTGTTAAAGCCGCCGTTTGCCGTCTTCAATTCGTCGAAGAGCAATCCGCGTTCGTTGTCGACAATCAGCGTTTCCTCCGAGGCGCCTACATCAACTGGTCCGTCAGGGGATGCACTCTGATAACGAGCGTGGATTCTTCCTTTTTCCTTGAGGGTGAAATCTTTGATGGCGCGTAAGGCTTCGAGCCCGCCCATGGCCTTGATACCTTCATCGAGCACCCAACGCGCTTGCTGATATGAGCGCTG
>DATJKB010000149.1:0-9043 GCA_035491875.1 Pyrinomonadaceae bacterium
CCGTGATTGGAGCCGGCGACGTTTGTCCGGCTATGGAAATGGCTAAGGCGCTCACGAGTAAAGACAGACACAAGGCCTCAGTAATGAAGCGCATATTTCTCTCCTTCGTTATCCGGGTTTAATTCAGCTTGTGAAGCAGGTCTTAAGTATAAAGCCTGATTACTTAAAGTGGGTCGTTTTCAATCTCGAGTGGCAGCAGATCCTCGCTGCGATTGAGTCGACGTAACCAATGCGGCTCATCAAACAGTTGGGCCAGACCTCGCACGAGCGCATATCTCGGATCATCTGCAATGCGAACAGGTAGTTTAGTTGTTTCCCGTAAGAAGTCGTCAAGGCCGCCAAAAAGCGATCCGCCGCCGGTCAGGATCAGACCACGCTGATAAATATCACCGGCTACTTCGGGCGGCAGTTCTGAAAGAGTCTTAGTAATGCCATCAACAATCTTGCGGACGACTTCCTGGGCGATAGGATAGATCTCGCCTGCCGTGATTTCGACGGCAGCAGGGGCCCTCGTCAAAACGTCGCTGCCGCTTACTGAAGTTATGCGTGAAAGATCGCCGGGGAGAGTGGCGGAGGCTAGTTCAAGCTTGAGCCGTTCTGCTGAATGCGCGCCAATCAGTAAACCGCGGTGACGACGAATGTGATTGATGATCGCGGCGTTTATGCTCGACCCTCCGATGCGATTCGCGCTCGAGTGCAATACATCGCCGTTGGCTACAACTGCGACGCTCGTTGTTCCACCGCCAATGTTTATGACCGCGGACGCCTGTTGATCGTTTACGTTGACACCAGCGCCAAATGCAGCCGCGAGTCCTTCTTCAATCAACCACACGCGGCCGATTCGCGCATGCTCAGCGGCATTCATCAGCGCACGCCGCTCTACAGGTGTGATACCAGCCAACACACTGATTAGGGCACGCCGGCTAAAACTGGAGATACTACTGCGCGCGATTCGCGCAAAATGCGCGAGCATGTGACGGGTCTTTTCAAAATCCGCGACGACGCCATCGGCCATGGGTGCAATGACAGTGACGTTGCGAGCTTCGCGCCCATACATCTTCTGCGCCTCGGAACCGATTGCAATCACTTCACCGGTTATATTATCGACGGCCATTAGAGATGGCTCATCTACAACCACTCCACGGCCGCGCACGTAGATGATCGTTGCGGCGGCACCCATGTCGATAGCCATGGAGTCTGAGAGCAGATCTCGTAGGCCATCGAGACCAATGAACGCTGCGGTTTTGCTCATGAAGGACATCGCTGTTCGATCGGTGGTTAAACTTCCAGCCGTAATTTCATCGGTAAACGATTATAAGAATCGGCAAAAATTTTTACGAAGCGATGGCGATTAATGGAAGCGCCCAGTCTCGTTGCACGCGATCCAGTAACGCATTCCGATTCACACCCAGACGAGGCCAGCTGTCCAAGCCGTCAGCCTCAGACCAATCAAGTTGCACTAACCCAGCCATTGTGACCGGGTTCCTGCCGGCCAAATGCACCTTTGCTCCAGCCGCATTTTTCAGCTTAAACCAATAAGCTCCAGTAGCTTACGTTAATTGATGACCACTTGCAGAGAAGGCGGCATACATGTTGCTCAAGATCCAGACGTGCGCCGACAAAGTGCACGAAGACTCACAGCACTTGATGCCCCCAAAAGAAAAACGCTAAGGCGAGCAGTCATGCGGTCCAATACTCGTGGCAGCAAGCTGAGAGGACGAGCACATGAAAAACTTAGAATGGTCAGACGCAACATCGAATTTGCTCATATTTTCGTCAGTATTACTGGCGTTCACCCCTTTCGTACTTGGGGACCAGTTGGTTCTAATTGCCAGCAGCGCGATTAAAGAAGGCGGGGTGATGATCGATCAGTTCGGCGCTTATCTCACGAGTTTCTTCTAATCGAATCTCGCAACCGACGTCATTAAACCTCACATTCCAACCCAAAAGCTTAGATCAATATTTACCGTACCCGGCCGAGTCGTGTCCAAAGTCAAAAGTCCAATGTCCAATATCGGGTCTTGGAGTTCGGACATTGGACATGGGACTTTGGACATTGGACTTAGTTTGAAGCGACTGTCTTGCCTTGCTACTCAGCGATGCGTAACCTTACGCAACATGAGCACACTGAGAACTCTTTACGATCCAATCGAGCCTTACGATCAAGGCCATCTTAGAGTCTCCGATATTCACCAACTTTATTACGAACAGTGTGGCAATCCGGAAGGAAAGCCAGTTGTGTTTCTGCATGGTGGACCAGGAGCAGGCATAACCGAAGACTATCGACGCTTCTTTGATCCGGAAGCTTATCGCATTGTCTTATTCGACCAACGCGGTTCGGGGAAAAGCACCCCGCACGCGTCTCTTGAAAACAACACTACCTGGGATTTAGTGGGCGACATCGAGCGTTTGCGCCAGCACTGTGGAGTGGAACAGTGGCTCGTCTTCGGCGGTTCATGGGGCAGCACACTCGCACTCGCGTATGCCGAAACGCATCCCGATCGCGTTACCGGTTTGGTGCTGCGCGGGATCTTCCTGAACCGACCAAAGGAGACGAGTTGGTTCTACGAAGACAGTCACGGTGCTGCAGCGGTGTTTCCAGAGACCTGGGAAAAGTACGTGAGCATCATTCCTGAGCCGGAGCGCGATAACATGATCCGCGCCTACTACGACCGATTGACGAGTGATGATGAATCAGTACGTATGGAAGCAGCGCAGGCCTGGACCCTCTGGGAAGCAAGCGCTTTGAAATTGATTCCGGATCAGAAGTTGATTGACGACTTTAGCGAACCTGACAAGGCGCTTGCTTTGGCGCGCATTGAGTGTCACTACTTTCTAAACAACTGCTTCTTTGAAACCGAAAACTATCTCCTTGACCACGTTGAGAGCATTCGACATATACCGGGTGTGATCGTGCACGGCAGGTACGACATCATCTGTCCGTTTATGAGCGCGTGGGATCTACATCGCGCGTGGCCCGAGGCGAAACTGATGGCGATTCCTGACGCAGGGCATTCTGTATTTGAACCAGGAATCACTGACGCGTTGATTATGGCGACAGACGCGTTTAGGTAAGTCGCTGGAATGCGACATCGAGGAGCTCCACCACAGTCGGCTACAGCAACCACAATTAATACTCAGCGAACGCGTCATCTGGATAGCAGTAGAGCCAGCGCTCGCCGGGTTCGGCAGAAGCGATAACTGGATGACTACTTGCAACCGCGTGCTTTGTCGCATGTCGGTTCGGTGAACTGTCGCAACACCGCGTCACTCCGCACGTTTGGCAAGTTCGGAGATGCATCCAACCGCTACCAATTTTTACGCACTCGTCACACTCGCGTTTCTTCGCAAGTTGAACTTCTGAGATAGCCTGAATATGAAGGCATGTTTCGTTCGGCATGATCTGCGGATTATACGTCGACTTGCGTTATGAGGCGCAGTTCAGTACCTCCGACGCGTCGGGGTAGCGGAGGCCAAGAGTCATAGCGGATTGAAGTTGAGCGTGGGCCATCCGCTACCGCGCATGGTACTGAATATCGCTCGCCGTTTATGACCAATGACATCAGAACTGTGGTCCGGTCAGTTTCGGACGTTGCTTCGGTGTTAGCTCTTCTAGGGTTTGACTACTTTGAAGTCTGAGACAAATACCTCTGTATTGTGAGCGAATCGAATACCGTAAACGCCGTCAGTGGATTTTAGTTTTCCTGCAGTCACTAGCGCCGACTTGTCGTAGCTGCCAACAACCTTGTTATTGATCGAACACTCGACCTTGTCGCCCTTCACCGACAACGCGATATCCTGCGTTACGGGTTCGCCGACGCCTGCGGCCTTGTTCACTGCAGGATCTGCACTCGGTCGCGCGCCATTCACCTGAAAAGGCGCTGGGCCAAAACCGCGAACGATAAAATTCCCGTTGCCATACGCTGCGCAATACAAATAGCTTTGCTGTTCGGTTCCCAGCTCGTTGCCCGCAATCATAATTCCGTAAGGATGTGGATGATTGTTGAGGCTCATGTACTTCAGTTCCTTGAAGGTCGCCCTCACGGTGTAATCACCGGACGCGGTGTTTTTCGGATTCCAGTAGGTAACTGCTGGGCCAGTGACTACATGAAACGCGTCGGCTTCTTTCGAGAACTTCGCGCTATTGAGAGTCAAACCGGCGGCCGTTTCTTTCGCATCGATTTGGCCGGTCCAACCAGAAACCGATATGCCTCCACCCGCTACACTTTTGGAAGTTTCATCCTGAGCGGTCTTCGTGGCCTGTCCGCCCTGGGAAAAATTGGAAACCGGAACCAGTGCGGCAGCTAATAGAACAAGCGCGAAAAGATATGCGTGTCGCATATTCAAGATCCTCCTTCAATGCGTATCGTGGGTTTGATTGCAGTCAAGACATCCTTGGCTTTAAATCCTGTGCGACGTGTATACCACTCCTTCGTGCTTGGAGTGAAGTCGGAGCCCAAGTGTTCAGGTTTAAAACGGGCGTGGCGGGATGTCGTTGGGGTGAGTGCCAAACCACTGAGCACGACCTTTGAATCGCGCCTGCATCGCCCGTTGCCAATCAGACGTTATCGAATTCCGACGCGCGAGTTCACGCTGCTGCGCCGCCGTGAGTGGTATTGACCCCGTCATATCTTTATCCGCTTCAGGCCCCAGGTAAACAAAAGCATCGATGTAGTCCGCCAGATTTTTGGAAGTCTCTTCGTAAGCAACGCGAAGCGACTTCGGCCATGGGATGTCAGTTGGGAAGCGTCGTGCGTCGACAAAAAATGTTTGGTTAGGGTCACCAACCGCTGCCAGATAGTTGCGCTCATCGGGACGAAGTTCTCCGATTCGGCCGACGACAAAGAGTTTTGATCGACCCAACGCGTATTCGAGGTCCGGCATGAAATTGTTTCCCTTGTAATGAATGTGACCGTCTCCGTAAATGACGAGGGTCCGATTACCGGGAGTCTTCGCCAGGTGCTCGATAATCAAGTGCGGCATGAAATTGGTTTTGAACGGATACGGCGCTAGATCCTCCGTGACTTTTATCTTCGACCAGTCAGTTGGATCGTTCCCACCAACCAGGCGAATGCGTTTGGCGGCCGGCAGCGTTTTGTTCACATCGTGGAGCATCTTGAGTGTCTCGCGCACCTGGGGGAGCGTGGTCCACATCGTGGGAGCGTCTGTATCGAACCAGATTGGTGCGAGATCATCCATGCTCAATTCTTCGAGGTTGAGTATGTAGCGATCAATCAAGCGCTGCTGACCTGAACTGGCCCACTCAGTGACAACATCTGTGACACGTTCTCTAAACGCCGGTCGCGTGACGAGACAAGCGAGAAACTGCTCTATCTTCAAGTCTCCATGTGTACTTCCAATGAAAACGAACTGATGCTGGTCAAACTGTTTCGCCAACTCGTCAGCGGCCGACGCTGCTGCACTCGAGCAGCGACTGGAACTGATTTGTGTATTCCGAGCGTTGAGCGATCGTTGAAGAGGGATCTGCGTGAGCAGCGTTAACGCAAGAGAGATCGTCATCACAAACCGCATAATCGTGTTGTCTGAGATTTATGTCGCCGACCGACCGCTACTTCTTAAGTTCCACCAGCACAAGACGGATGGTAGTGTCACCGATGTTCTCGGCCCAATGTGTTAGCGGATCGCGATAGATGACATCACCTGTACGAAACTCTGTGTCGGTAACAGTTCCATCAGCCGCGTGGTTACGTACCTTTCCGCCAGCGATGACGTACACCACGTAGGCTGGATGTGAATGAGTTTTTTCTTTATCACCGGGCTTGAGAACCGCTTCAAGAACACGAACTCGATCGTTCTCTAACCTTCGGCTAATAGTGTTTGCGTTTACCGTCAGCGGGTCTTGCTCGCGCATTGTACCAGCGTCGCTGCGAACAAAACCTGTTGTGAGCAGTACAAATAACAGAATGCAGACTCTCTTCATATTAATGCTCCTTTGGTCGAACCGAGACGATCAGTTGAAAGCTCAAGAGCGTTTCGTTGAAACCCATTTCATCCCCTCGCGCGCGACCTCAGCCGGTATTTCATGATCACCATCGAACTCACGGAAGGTAACCTCGTAGCCTTTAGCTTCCAGGGCCTGAGCGATCCGTCGCCCACAACTGTTGATTGGAAGAATGTGATCATGTGTTCCATGTGAGATGAAGAAGAGAGGTTTTGTGCTGGCGAGGAGATCTGCCTGGGCAGCTCCTTCCTCAGGTACAAAACCTGGAGAGAAGGCAGCGACGCTAGTGAACAAGTCGGTATTGAGCAAACCGAGTCCAATCGCGTACGACGCACCATCGGAAAACCCACCGACGCAAATGCGTGCCGGATCTATCGCGGCACTTTCAAATGCACGTTCAAGCGAACGATTCAAGAAATCGACATCTGGTCCGAAGCTTCCACCGATTGCATCCCACGTTGTGTCGCGCGAGTTCGGAGCGAGCACGGCAACTCCCGCTTCTTCGTGTGCTGAGCCGAGATACCAAAACATGTCTTCAGCATTTTGCGTGGCGCCATGGAGCATCACCAACAAGGGCAGCGGCGACTCGCTCTTTGGTAAATAAAGAATCGCATCACGACCGCCCGAGTCGAGTCCGAGTGGGTTCCGACCAACTGCTGTTGTCTTTACACCTTGATGCGGTCGCGCGCTAATCCGGCCGCCATTCAAAATTGTAGAACCGCCAGTCAGTCGACACGCACTGAGGCTACCTAAGGCACAGGAGGTAAGGAATGCACAGAACTCTCGTCTGTATAACGGCATACGAATACTACTCGAGCATCAGTTTGAGAGTTCGACGTGCAAATGTCAGCACGCAATCTTCACTGAAACAACTCAAGCTCAGATAAATGCAGTGGGGAAGGGGGGCTTGCCCCCGCTCAAGATTCAATAGAGTCAACGTTGAGTGAGACTGATTGTTGAGCGGGGGCAAGCCACCCTTCCTTACTGCATTTGTCAACCTTGAGTTATTCCAGCGAAGCTTGAACGCGCATGTTTTGTACGTTGAACTGTAAGAATGATCCCTAAATGTTATGAACCCTGATTGATCACTTCGAGTTTCGATCGCGATAGACCGGTTCAAAAGCACGTGTCGTGTGCTCAGTTATGCTTGGAATCGGTTCGGGTAATACGCGCGGACGTGCGGCATCGAGTTCATTCGTCTCTTGCCGTTTCGCTAGAGTCTTATTTTTCGTGTCGCTCGTTGCTGGATTTCGCAGCAACAAACGGATGAACACAGCTTCCAGTATGAGCATCAGCAGGAAGGGAACTGTGCCGAAAACAAGAACCGCCTCCACGTTTAAGCCGAGAATTACTCTCATCACTCCCATCAACATCGTGATGACTGCCGTGCCGAAGATAAACGTCGCTACCATCCAGATGACTAACTGATTAGGCCTCACTTCTCGTGTTTCCTGGAGGTTCTCGCTCGTATTCAACTTCGCCCCACAATGATTGCAGTAGCTCAAGCCCCGCGCGATGGCGCCGCCACAAGATGAACAGTACATCTTTCTTGTCTCCGCAAGTCTAACGACCTTTGATGTCGTAGACCCAAAGGGTTCCCAGATCCCGAATGTAGAGGCGACCGTTAGCAATCACGGGATGTGCAAACGCTTGCTCAGGATAATCCCCCACTTGTTTGTGTCTCGGCTTATCTGTCGGTGTGAATCGTGCCTTCTCACGATACGCTTCGGGCGTCGCCTCAATCAATGCGACATCTCCATTGAGGCCGTGAAGATATAACAACCCGTCGGCATAAACCATAGAAACTCTGCCGATGCTTTCAGCTTTCCATTTTACTTTGCCAGTCGTGAATTCCGCCGCAATTAGTTGGCTGCCGGCGATGTCAGTGCCGTACAGATAATCGCCGACGAGCACTGCGCCCCCGAGACCATTTGGAAGGCCACGCTCAAAATAAACTTGGTCGGCGGTAACGCCTGGGCCATCGGCCTTCAATTGAACGAGTCCGCCACCAACACCGAGCGCTCCACCGTAAACGTATGCGTCACGCGCCACCGGAGTGAAATACTGCGCCGGGCCTTTTGCCGCTTCTTTATAGCGCCACAGAAATTGGCCCGTCTTCGCATCAACTCCGACGATCCCTTTCTCCAGAAACTGTACATATTGTTTGCGACCACCGCCGTTAACAACGATCGCTGACGAATAGCCAGCAGCATCACCGCCAGTCACTGCCGACTTCCAGATTGTCGCGCCCGTCTTCTTGTTGAGTGCTACGATCGTCGCTTGCGTACCACCCGGCGTTACGACAACAACATCGCCGTCGACCAACGGAGACTCTGCATAGGCCCATTCGCCAGGTGTGCCACCAAAGTCCTTACGCAGGTTCTTCTGCCAGCGAATGTTCCCGCTATCAGATTCGAGACAGACCAGATCGCCGTCCGAGCCGAGCGCGTAGATCCGATTGCCGTCGACCGTCGGAGTGGAACGAGCCTTTGGGTACGAGGGGTTTTGATTCGGATTGCCAACGTTGCCCACTCGCGTTGTCCAGATTGTGCTACCGTCATTCGTAGCAAGTGCAAGCACAAACTCATTGTCCATGCCGCGATTGCTCATCAAGTAGATCCGCGAGCCGACAACTGACGGAGTTGAGTAGCCGTCACCGATGTCACTCAGTTGCCACAGCAGTTTGGGCCCACCTACGGGCCATTGTTTGAGCAGTCCAACCTCCCGCGACACGCCGTTACGATCAGGACCACGCCACTGGGGCCAGTCGGCAGTTGCGGCGCCCGCATTAATCGAAGGCAAAACTGAACCAGCTAAAACACACAGACCAAGAGATGCAACGGTGATTAGCAGTCTTGACTTCACTTTCTTCTCCTTGTTGCGGTAGTTGCTTGTGCCGGGTTGTTTGCCGCTGTTCGGTGTTTACGAACGGCTAGGTGAAACTGTTCCCTGTGTTCGCCGTAGTCCGAACAACTAACGAGACATTCAGTTTGGCTGAACAATGCAGCGTGCGAAAACATCAGAGCTCAAGCCTCACTGAAACAACTCAAGCTGAGAACTGCAGGTAAGGAAGGGCGGTTT
>DATJKB010000150.1:0-3607 GCA_035491875.1 Pyrinomonadaceae bacterium
AGCTGCACAGAGCTTTGTAAACATATCACGCGCTTCCAGCGAAGTGCGAACACCTGCTATCACAAAAATAATGATCGCCAACATTATTATCGCGCCGCCGGTGAGCCCTGTCTCTTCCGCTATCGCTGCGTAAACATAATCGGAGTCGGCGATGGGAATGACCTCAGGATATCCCAGGCCAAATCCGCGGCCGGTTGTCCGGCCAGAAGAGATCCCGAATACAGCTTGGGCTGGCTGGAATGCCAACTTGTCGAACCAGATGTCGACATTCACCGACTTCTGCATGGCGGGCGACAGCTCCGCGAGTTCTTTCAGTTTTGGGTTTTCGTTAAGCGCCTCTTGATATTCCTTTTTCCACCACGAGACCTCCGGCGAAGGCGGATCAAAACCATCGAGCCACAAGTGGAACCGTTGCTGAATACGAGCGGGCATTGCAGCGCCAATCGGTCGAGCGATTGTGGGCAGCATGGGAACTTGTTCCTGGATATTACGCGGTAGTGCACCCACGACCAGGATACTAATCACCAGCAAGACTGAGCCGACGAAAACAAGTAACTGCGGCCAACGACGAACAGCGACGAGATAAAGCGTCGTGTAAGCGCCGCTAAAGATCAGCATCTGGCCAAAGTCTTTCAACGCGAAGAACGGAACGAAAGGCAATGCAGCCATCACCAACAACGGCACGATGTCGCGCGCTCTGGGAATGCCCCAATACGTTTCCGCAAGGTCTTTGTAGCGAGCTGTGAGTATTCCAGCAAACCCGACGAGGAATGGAATCTTCGAAGGCTCCCACGGCGTCATGTTACCCAAGGCCTTGCCGGCACTTGAGGTAATGACAGCGATAGTGAGTGGGACCAGCGTCAGCAAAACGATGATGAAACTGTTTCGTTGGAGCCAAAGCAGAAAGCCGTCGCGATTGCAGCATGCATATGCCACTGCAAAAGCAAAGAAAGAAAAGATTGGGATCCACGTGTAGCCGGCAGTCAGAGCATTCCAGAGGGAATAGTTTGATTCCTTACGTGGCAGCTTATCGATATCGACGGGTTCCGCGGGAGTTGGCGGCAATCCCATCATCTGTTTCTTGAGCGGCTCGTAGTTCTCCATGATGTAGCGCATACGCAACGACTGCATTTTCTCTTCGCGAGCGGCCGCCTTGTTGCGCGCGTTGTACTCAGGATCGCTGTAGAGGCGGTACTGGATAAGCATGCCGAAAGAGAACAGCAGGATCGCGGTGGTGAACAGAATCCAGTTGCCGGCAAACTTCATCCGACGTGAAAGCCATAGCATCAAGAAGATCAGGGGGATGAACATGAGTAGGTCACGTACTCCACCGATCACTGACGTTTCATATCCGCGTAGCACACCTGCGCGATGGATCGCGATGTAACCGGCTACTTCGAGTGCCAGTAGGATCAGGATGATTAGGAGATGTGATGATGCTCGGTTTTTCATCTCTGTGTCGGGCGTGGTACCGGTCTGGTTGGAACGTTTGTTGGAGGTGGTGCGACTCGCGCTACATTGAAGTAGCCAAGATCGCGTGCCTTCAAAACTAGAGCAGCTGCGATAGGCGCTGCTGACCTTGATCCGTAACCACCACCTTCGACGATCACCGCGATTGCCAACTGTGGGCGTTCGAGTGGAGCGATACACAGGAACCAGCCGTCGATCCGTGGGTGTTCCTCGTCCATCACGATCTCCTCGTACTCCCGAATGATGTTGCCACGGTTATCCTTGTCGACTTTGTGCCGCCTTACGGGTTCACCGGTTTTCGGGTCGTAAACGGGAACAACTTTCTGTGCGGTACCAGTCTTACCTCCAGTGTTGATGCCCGCAGCTTTCACTGGAGCAAACACTCCGCGAGCGGTTCCACTCGGGCCGCCCGTTACAAGTCCCATGATGGAGCGCATTGTCGCCGCAGCCTGCGGTGTAACCACTTGCTTGAAGACCTGCGGATTGAGGTTGAACTCGATCTTAGGTTTCATCAAACGTCCGTCCGTGTTTCCGATCGTCGCGGCGGCGAGCGACATTTGCAAAGGCGTCATCTGTCCGGCATATCCTTGACCATAGCCCATGAGTGCAAGGTCGTAGCGAGTTACTTGTTTGCCCGTCACTATCGTTGCTTCACGTGGAGCCAGAGCGCGCTTTACCGCTTCATTACTTCCATTCCAGATCTCCGGTTGTTTTCGACCGCGAAGCGCCTCGCTAGGTGTATCGTAAGCGCCTATGCCTAGCAGGACGGCGGCCCGCTTTAATCTTTCTGGACCAAGCTTCACACCCATCTGGGCGAAATACTGATTGCACGAAACTTCATAAGCTGTATCGATGCCGATTTTCCCGTGTACTTCGCCTGGTCCACCATCGTCGAAGATCACATTTGCGCCCTGAGCTGCGTAATATCCTGAACCGCTGCACGTAAATTCAGTGTCCTGTTCACCGGCTAAGAAGGCAGCTGTCATTGTGACCGTTTTAAAAGTTGATCCTGGAATGTAGTAGGCACCCAGCGCACGACTGACAAGTGGTTTGTCACGTTCGTTAGCTTCTAAACGAATCCAAGTCGCTTCGTCCTCAACCTCGTTCAGGCTATATGAAGGTTCGCTGTACAAAGCCAGCACCTCACCGTTCTGTGGATTCACTATGACGACTGCGCCATGTTTACCCTTCATCAGATCGACGGCGGCTTGTTGGAGGTATCGATCAATCGTCAGACGCACATCCTGATTGCCGGAGAACTGAATCGTTCGACCGCGGACTACATCCAGCGCTTCGGGAAGCGCACCGCTTTGTACGCCAAATAAAGCGCGCTCGAGACCCGGATCACCGCGATCAGAACCGAAGATATGTGCAAAGGCTTTATCCATCGGATACTCGCGACGGATCTCGCCACTCGCATCGCGCTTGTAATAAGCGAGCGGCTGGTCCAGCCGTCCGCTCCGGTCGAGAATCCAGCCACGCAGCGTTGATGCCGACAATCTGCGAACACGAAGATCCTTGTAACTGAGTTGCTGAAACTTCTCGTTCTGTTCGGGAGCGTAGCGTGCCCAGTACACATGAAATCCAAAGACGGCGATCGTGAGCAGCACGAAGAGCCAACGCAAAGCACGCAGTCCACGATTCGTGGACGTTGAGCCCATACGCTTCCGCACCGCTTTTGGCAGATCTTCGAATCCGGCGGTCGCAGTCGCTGGTCTCTTGCGGCTCCGAATCAAGCCCAAGAGAAGCAGTAAGGTGATGACGCCCAATCCGCCGACGTAGATCAACGTGTAAAGCGCGGGCATTCTTTCAGGCACGTGTGGGGTTGGCGTGGGACTTGGTGTTTGGAAGAGAAATAGAATTGAGAAAAGCAGGATCATCAGTCTGCTGAGATGTCAGATATGAGTTTCGCAGCCCATATCAGACATTATTCGCTCCTTCGCAGTCTTACCTCGATATCGCCAAATCCGATTACATCACCATCATCGACCGGGCGAGATTCTCCGTAGGCAATGCGCCGTCCGTTGATATACGTTCCATTGGTCGATCCAGTGTCTGCAACAAGAATCGTGCCTTCGGAGGTCATCAGCAATGCTGCGTGGATCTTCGAAACGCTCGCATCATTTAAGGTCAGTTC
>DATJKB010000151.1:0-3478 GCA_035491875.1 Pyrinomonadaceae bacterium
CACCCCAAGCTGTCAACAAAAAAGGTTATGAAGTTACTGGTTTGTTGGTGATTTGGGACAGCCCAAGAAAACCGCCGAGCCGCGGAGAGCGCCGAGGTCACGCAGAGAGTTGAATGGTTCTTATTGAGTAATTAAGGTCAGCACACTATTGTAGTCGGGTCCTATGAAAGTTCTCGTCAGTGGTTCGCACGGCCTCGTGGGTCGCGCTCTCATCAAGTCGCTTCTTAATAGGGGTGACATTGTGTCGCGTCTCGTACGCGAAGCTCCGTCTGGCTCAAACGATATCGAATGGCATCCGAACGAAGATCAGATCTACGCCGGCAGGCTCAACGGATTCGACGCCGTCGTTCACCTGGCCGGCGAAAGCATCGCTTCAGGACGATGGAGCCCGGAAAAAAAGACGAGAATTCGAGAAAGCCGGATCAAGGGAACACAGTTGTTGAGCGGAGCACTGGCACAAGCCTCGCACCCACCACGTGTTTTCGTTTCTGCTTCAGCCATTGGTTTCTATGGCAACAGAGGCGATGAAATGCTGACTGAACAGAGCGCTGCTGGATCCGATTTTCTTGCTGGGGTCTGCAAAGAATGGGAACAGTCCGCCGAGCCCGCAGCAGAGAAGGGAATTCGTTTAGTCAAAGCACGTTTTGGAATCATTCTCGACAAAGATGGGGGCGCGCTCGCGAAAATGCTTCCCCCGTTTCGAATGGGGATCGGTGGAAGAATCGGCGATGGAAAGCAGTGGATGAGTTGGATAGCTCTTGCTGATGTTGTCGGAGCGCTGGAGTTAGTGATTGAGAATCAAGCGTTATCGGGTCCGGTAAACTTTGTTGCTCCGAATCCAGTTACGAATGCCACGTTTACCTCAACACTTGGAAGAATTCTTGGACGACCTACATTTTTGCCCGTACCTGCTTTTGGCGCTCGCCTCGCCTTCGGAGAAATGGCTGACGCTCTGTTGTTATCAAGTCAGCGTGTAGAACCGAAACGCCTCAACGAAATTGGGTTTCGCTTTCGATATTCCAACCTCAACGATGCACTGTCAGAAATCCTTCGCTAACTGATTACGCCGTCTGTCCGATTTCGCAAAAATGTTCGATCAAGATCCCTGTGGTCCCTTTCTATCGACACTTGAGATCTTGATTGACTCAATTCAATGCTTCAAACACTTCCAGGGCGTACTTGACGTTGCCGAAAGGTGCGGAGACCTGTACGCCCTGAATTACATCACGCACTTCCAGGAGTGATTCACGAGCGATTTTTAAACCCTCGTCGCGTCCGGCTTCTTTACTTACGGTTGAGGCAACACGCATTCGCTCCATGATCGATGGAGTAACTCGAACGCCTGGCACTTCATTATGTAGGAACTCTGCATTGCGATATGACACTAGTGGCCAAATCCCAGCGATGATTGGGATGCGAACGTGTTCGATACGTTTGAGAAACTCCCGCAGTTGATCTGTGTCGAAAACAGGTTGGGTGATTGCGTATTGAGCGCCTGCCTCAACTTTCCATTCGAACCGTTTGATCTCTTCGTCGAGATTTATCGCGCCCGGATTCACTCCCACTCCAATACAGAACGCGGTTGGTTCGCCAATCGGATTGTTACCGAGATCCAAACCATGGTTCAGTTTGTTCACCATGTTTGTGAGCCCGATTGAATCAATGTCGAAGACCGCGGTCGCATCAGGATATGGGCCCATCTTTGGCGGATCGCCCGTGATGACCAAAATATTTCGCAGTCCTAACGCCGCAGCTCCGAGTAAATCCGACATCATCCCCAGGAGATTCCGGTCACGACAACAGTAATGGAGTACGGATTCCAATCCGATCTGTTGTTCAACAAGAACGGCCGTTGCCATGGCGCTCATTCGCGACTGTGCCCTTGCGCCGTCAGGTATGTTCACTCCATCAACGCCAGCGTCTTTTAGTAGTCGAATTGAATCGAGAGTCTTCTTCGCGTCGACACCTTTCGGCGGAAGAACTTCGACAGAGGTAACAAATTCGCCGTGAGCGATCTTGGCTCCCCACTTCGATCGTTCCTCAGGTGGCACGACTTTAATGTCGGTCGGCGTGATCTGTTCGACGTGCGCCGGCGCGGAAGACGAGACTCGTTGTGCCCTGGGAGAAGCAGCCCGAACGGCGTCGGCGATTAACTTGATGTGCGAAGGCGTAGTTCCGCAACATCCACCGATGAACTTCGCGCCTGCCTGAATGAATCTCTTCGCAAACTTTGACATGTACTCTGGCGAGCACATGTAGAACTGCCTGCCCTGGACGTCGCGTGGCAGGCCCGCATTTGGTTGCGCGGCCAGTTTCTTCTTTGTAACGGCGCGCATCTTTTCGAGTGCATTCAAAATTATTGCCGGACCAACGCCGCAATTCAGCCCGATAACATCAGCACCCCACTGATCCAATCTTTCAGTAAAGACTTCGGGAGTGGTGCCAAAGAGCGTGTTGCCATCGGTCATAATCGTCATCTGGGCGATTATCGGAAGGTCACACAACTCTCGTATCGCGCGAATTGCCTCGCGTATTTCCGAGACGTCCGAAAAGGTTTCAACTACGAAGAGGTCTACACCGCCTTCAAGCAGTGCCACTGCCTGAGCTCTGAACATCTCTTTAGCTTCGTCGAACGATGTCGGCCCGTATGGCTCGATGCGCAAGCCGAGTGGTCCGATTGCGCCCGCGACATACACGCGATCCTTCGCCGCTTCACGCGCCAGTTTTGCCGCGATCGCATTTATCTCGTGCATGTTTGCTTCAAGGCCGTACTGTTGAAGTTTGTGAGCAGTGGCCCCGAAGGTGTTGGTTTCAATAATGTCTGCACCCGCGCGAATGTACTCGCCGTGAATCTCGCGCACGAGGTCGGGGTTGCTGAGATTTAGTTCATCGTAGCAACGATTGATGTAGACGCCCTTGGCGTAGAGCATCGTGCCCATCGCGCCATCGACGACATGAATGACATCGGAGTCGAGGAGAGATCTAAAAGGTTCCATAGAAGTATTTTCGATTTTTGATTTTAGATTGTTGATTGGAAGAATCGCCAACCGAATTAATAAGTCGGACAATCAACAATCTAAAATCAAAAATCGGCAATAAGAAAAGTCCCGAGCCAAGCAGCACGGGACTTCAAAGTCTTTGAAGTTTGTTTCGGGTTCGAAGGGTTCCGTTCCCGAGCTGTTTAGCTGGTTATTTTACGTGGCCGCAAGTCGCCTTAACTCACCACGTTTTTCATCCGTGCTTATAGCCAATTTGAATCTCTCGCGTCAAGCAACCCCGAGATGAATTGCCGATTGCCGATTGCAGACTGCAGATTGGTTCGGTTCCGTCATTGAATCGCCCGCCTAATGAACTCATATCTATATGGATGGTCCAATCGGCAATCGGCAATCGGCAATGTTTGTGTTCGCTTTTTGTCGTCAGGATGACGCGCAGATGCCAAATCGACCGATCGCCTTGAATTGAATAAGTACAACAA
>DATJKB010000152.1:0-5742 GCA_035491875.1 Pyrinomonadaceae bacterium
TTTTGGTGGTGGTTGAGCGGAGATTGATTCGATTTGACTAGCAGGGCGTATGCTTTTAGGTCTCCAATAGGTTTCGGCACAATAAGGTCGAAAGATGCCACGGGCTTGTCCCGTGGTACTTCACGTTCGCAGCTATCTCCTCGTATGAGAAAAATCTCTGGATGCCACGGCCTTGCGCCGTGGAGCCTCACGTTTCTGAGTCAAAGAGCCGAACGTGAGCCACCACGTGACAAGCCCGTGGCATATTTACTAATTGCTTGTCGTTCACTTAGCATCTACCGCAAATGACCACAGCGATTGTTCATCACCCAATCTTCCAACAACACGATACTGGTCCAGGTCATCCGGAAACTTCTTCGCGATACAGCGTCGTCATGGATGCTCTGAAGTCTGACGTCGCGCTCTGGGAAAAACTGCTGGAAGTCGAGGCTCAGGAAGCGCCGAAGGGAGATATCCAGGCCTGCCACTCACCGAACGTATACAAGATGATCGAGCAGGTGGTACGCGCCGGCTCCGGTTATCTCGACGCGGACACCGTCGTGTCGATGCGGTCACTTGATGCGGCGAGATATGCAGCAGGTGCTCCTTGCCAGGCGATTGATTTGATCATGAGCGGTCAGGCGTCGAACGCGTTTGTGCCGGTGCGGCCGCCGGGACATCACGCCACGTCGGAAAGATCGATGGGCTTCTGTCTATTTAATAATGTCGCCGTCGCCGCACGTTATGCCCAAAACAAGTATCGAGAGATTGAGCGGGTCGCAATCGTGGATTGGGACGTCCATCATGGAAATGGAACGCAAGGTATTTTCTACGACGATCCGTCGGTGTTCTTCTTTTCCGCGCACCAATATCCCTGGTATCCAGGCACCGGCGCCCGCGGCGAACACGGGACAGGCCGCGGTTTGGGTTATACGTTGAATCTTCCGCTCAGAGCCGCGACACCGGCCGATGAACACAAAAGAGGCATTGAAGCAGCAGTCGAACAGATGTCAGCGAAATTTTCTCCCGATTTGATCATTATCTCTGCAGGCTTCGATTCGCATCGTGAGGATCCGTTGGGTCAGCTGCTTCTCAAGGACGAAGACTTTGTGGCGATGACGTCAGTGATGAAGCAGTGGGCCACCGAGACGTGTCAGGGAAGATTAGTTTCGTGTCTCGAAGGTGGCTACAACCTTGAGACCTTAGGAGAGACCGTGCGGCGGCACGTGGAAGAACTTTCGAAAACCTCATCTACGGTATAGCGGGAATCTAACCCAATTGTTATGATCTGCGCGCTTCTTGATTTCTGAAAAGTGTCATAATCGACTAACCCACAAGTCCACAACGCCCCGTTTTCTGGATGCCCAGGAAAAATTAACAGCAAAACACTTTGAGCGAATCCATTTCCCCCAACACGACGATCGCTCAGTACACGATTGTCTCCAAGATTACTTGATGAAACGCTGCCCCCAATGCAATCGCCTTGAGAGTGAAGACGCTCTCGCTTTCTGTCGCGTGGATGGCACGGCACTGATTAGCGAATCAGGTGCTATTGCTGACGACGTGGGCACGGCGAAGTTTGGATCGCCCGGGCTTTCGAGCGAGGTCGAAACCAACATTCTTCCTAACCAAACGAATACCGACCTCGCTCGAACAACCGCGCCCACAACTGTCCTTTCCACGCCGACAGCCAGCGCTGCCGGATCGCTGACAAGAACGAAGCCGCGACAAACTAAAATCATTATCGTTGTGATCATCACCTCGCTCGTGGCCGCCACCACTGCGATAGTTGTCAATTCTTATCGTTCAGGGAGAAGCGGGAAGTCGATTCAATCAATCGCGGTGATGCCGTTCGTCAACGCCAGCGGCAACGCTGAGCTCGATTATCTCTCGGATGGCATGACCGAGACGCTAATCAAAGGCCTCTCGCAGCTGCCGAATTTGAATGTGAAAGCGCGCTCGACGGTATTTCGGTACAAAGGAAGAGAGACAGACGGAAGAGCCATTGGCAAAGAACTGGGTGTGCAGGCGCTATTGAACGGCAGAGTGATCCAACGCGGAAGTCGGTTGTTTCTCAACCTCGAACTGATCGACGCCCAAACTGAGAATGTAATCTGGGCAGATCAATACGAACGCAAATTGTCTGACCTACTAGCGCTTCAGAGTGAGATTGCACGCGACGTTTCGAGCAAACTCAAAACAAAACTGGCGGGGACAGATGAGCAGAAGTTGGTGAAAACCTACACCACAAACGCGGAAGCGTACAGGCTTTATTTGCAAGGCCGTTTTTATTGGAACAAACGCGAAGAAAAAGATTTTCGAAAAGCAGCTGAATACTACAACCAGGCAATCGCGCTCGATCCAAACTATGCTCTGGCTTTCGCAGGCCAGGCCGATGCCTACGCTTTGCTTGCGACCTTTGGCTTCATGTCACCAACCGAAGGAGTACCAAAAGCGCGCGAATTCGCGCGGCAGGCCCTGGCACTGGACGAAAGCATGGCAGAGCCGCAGACCACGCTCGCCTACCTGTCGGCCTCATACGACTATGACTTCACGGCAGCAGAGCGCGAATTCAAACGGGCTCTCGAACTAAATCCCAACTATGCAACTGCGCATCAATGGTACGCAGAGATACTCAGCCAGTCCGGTAGGTTTGACGAGGCGGAGGCCGAATTCCGGCGGGCGTTGGAGATCGAACCGCTTTCGATCCCTTTCAACTGGGACTACGGCAGGTTCTTATATCATGCGCGAAGATTTGATGAGTCCCTCGCGCAACACAAGAAGACGATTGAACTGGATCCGAGTTTCGCGCGCGTGCATCGTACTCTGGCCGAGGTCTATCGTGTTACAGGCGACTATGCAAACGCGGTCGAAGAAAGGGCGAAAGTTTTGGATCTGATGGGGCAGACTCAAAACGCGGCCCTGGTTCGAGCGACCTTTGCAAAACGTGGCTGGCGCGGGTTCTTGCGATTGGTGGTCGCGGAGGACTCTTCGCTCAAGGACGTCAACAACGATTGGGTGATGGCAAAAGCCTATGTGGATTTAGGTGAGAAAAACAGAGCGTTTGCGAAATTGAACGAGGCCTATGATAAACGACTCTCCAGTTTATGCTGGCTCAAGATTGAACCTCAGCTTGACCCTCTGCGATCCGATCCGCGCTTTCAGGAGTTGTTAGAAAAAGTGCGCTTTCCGTAGATGTCTAACCTCGTAGTCATTCAGAACTTCAGATAGGACCGTAGCGTCCAAGGTTTCCTAACACTTCGTGTTGAAGCTAGAATCTCCACGGATTGAAGCTTGGATTCCTTCTATACTTCGTGCCGCGTCCTACGTGAGCCAGGTTACACACGGAGGCATTCGCTTGTTAAAAAACTTTCGGTTGTATTCGCTCGCTCTTGCATTGTTCGCTGCTTTCTCCCTTGTCTACTCACAAAGGGAAAAGACTCCTACGACGTCTCCCAACGACGCCTTGAGTACAAAACAACGAAGAGAAACACTCAATAAGGAGCGACTCGCGCAATTGATGTCGAGGATCGGCGTTCAGGTTCCAGCATCCACCAACCCGGTAACGACTTCTGCGTACCGGCAAATCGACGTTCAATTATCAAATTCTGATCAAACCAGCGCCACGAAATCCATGGAGCAGCGGCAGTCTACTGAAGCAATCGCAGTAGTACGAAGCAGTCAAGTTCGTCGCGGTTCACTCCCAAAACATCGCTCACTTGAACTCGCTTCTGATCAATTGCTTCTGCTTACGGTTGGTGAAGGTGACCGACTACGTTGGTGGTCGACGATTCCGGATCCAAGAATTCTTCGCGCTGAAAGGCCTGGCCCGGACGGGACTCTGACAGGTGAGGTGATCTTTCGGCCGAGTCTTAGTTTTACAGTCAACATACCGGATGATGAGGATGCGGTCGAGTTGCGTTTATATCACCCGCGTTGGAGTGGTCAAGAGTTTGTTCCTGTCCTTATTAGCACGATCTCGATTCGTAACTAAACAGCTGTGTCTGCGATCTCACCTATCAAGGTCTTTTCTTTTTTCTTATTGGTGTTGGTTGGATCTCTGTCTCCACTTGTAGCCTACGCAGAACCCTCCGAGACCATTATTAACAACGGTTCCTCTGACAATCGGGTTGATATCGTCGTTATGGGTGATGGGTACACTGTGGCGGAAATGCAGAAGTATCGGACTGACGTCCAACAGTTCATGCAGGCCTTCTTTGCACAAGAGCCTTACCGTGAATACCAAGTGTACTTCAACGTCATCCGCGTTGACGTCGTTAGCAATCAATCTGGAGCGGACCATCCGGAAGACGGCACCTTTGTAGACACTGCTTTGGATGCTGCCTATAACTGCAGCAGTATTGAGCGGCTCATCTGCATAAACGTGACAAAGGCGTTTGCCGTCATAAACAGAAGTGTTACTCCTGCTCAGAGCGACATCCGGTTAGTGATCGTTAATGATCAAGAGTACGGCGGATCAGGTGGAGTCTTCGCCGTCGGTTCGGTTAACAGCTTAGCGGTAGAAGTTATACTTCATGAAGTCGGCCACAGTTTTGGATTTCTGGGTGATGAATATGGAGGTAATACATGCGGGACTTCCGAGCCCAGCCAGCCGAACCTCACGCGTGTGACCACTCGTTCGAATATCAAGTGGAACTACTGGATCGACCCATCTACTCCAATCCCAACTTTTGGCGGAGCCAACGGCGTACCGGGTCTTTATGAAGGAGGAGGCCAGTGCGACAGCGGCTTTTACCGGCCCACCTTTAACTCAAAGATGCGATCAAATAATCGACCGTTCGAGCAGATCAACACGGAACAGCTAATCAAGCGGATGTACAACTTTGTGTCGCCGTTTGATACTAGTAGCCCGAGCTCGTCGAGCTTCACTGTTCAGCGCGGTCAAACGCAATCGTTCTCTGTTATTAAGCTGATTCCATTAACGCATTCACTAGACGTTACCTGGTTCGTTGACGGGCAAGTCCACGCCAGCACAGATACGTTTCTGCTCGACACGGCGACGCTTAGTGTTGGGGGACACACCGTCGATGTTCTCGTGAAAGACAATACAACTGCGGTCAGACGAGATGTTCAAGAAGTACTCACCGAGACTCGTCGTTGGGATTTGACGATAGAAGCCGGGCCCACACCAACTCCCACGCCAACGCCAACTCCTGATCCACCATCGATTGTTACTGAAACAAGCTCGAACAGAGCAATCGCGCTAAATTTGGTCACAATGGTCCGAGATCCGTTTCCGCTGGAAACGTTGCTAAACTTTAGTTCCGATCATCGGACCCGAATTGTTGTCTTTGCTCATAACGCACAGCTCTCGCCGTCAGAATCAAGCTCGGTAGTTACCGCCCAATTCGAACTTGGGCCGCAGGTGGTGCCGGTGCAAGTTGAGTATGTTGGGCCGCTAATCGGGGCGACAGGGTTAACAATGGTAGTGATCATACTACCTGACTCCGTCGTTGGGCCGATGGATGCCCTGTTGAGCATTACAGTGCGAGGTGTGCCCAGTAACAAGGTACTTGTTGCGATAAAACCTCCCTAAGAACATTGATGATTTTAGATTGATGATTGATGATTGCGTATTCCAATCATCAATCTAAAATCATCAATCATCAATCAGCATGTTTGACACCCTCAACCTCGATTTCTATGATCACCTCACACCATGCCTGCCAAACAGTCGCCAGCCGAAAATGAACCGCCCAAACGTGTGTTCTTAATCGACTCGATGTCGCACATTTTTCGGGC
>DATJKB010000153.1:0-20732 GCA_035491875.1 Pyrinomonadaceae bacterium
CCCCAAACACGTTCCGCCCTAATTTCGCTTCTGGTGATCATGGCTCTAGTCGGATCCGTCCTCGTCGTGCCCGTCAGGACGGTGCAGACGCAGGACAGTGGCGATCAACTCTGGCCCATCACTCCCGCCGGGTCTTTAGTTAAAGACAGCACAACTCAACTTCCGGCAGTTGGCTCGCTGACCGTCGACTTCGTTCGGAGTCCGGATCAGTCAGGTCCGGGTCGCAAAGGTCGTTACTTGATCGCCGTCAACAGCGGTTACGGGATTCAATTCAGTTCGGGTGGAAATCGTGGACAGCAGTCGCTCGCCGTAATTGATCTGAACGCCAGGCCTGTACCCGCGGTAATTCAGAATGTCTACTTTCCTTCACCGCAGAGCGCAAACGTCGGAGTTGTGTTCGGACCAAGGCCCACTGCAGAGGGCACCTTTCCTTTGTATGTGTCCGGCGGTTTCGAAAACAAAATCTGGCTCTTTTCTTTTCGCCCAGATACTCCAAACCCAATTACGCCGACATCACCTGGCTCAAACACAACTGTTGAAGCCCCATTCATCGATGTAAGCGGATTTGCGACGGCGGCGAATTCGCCCAGATATAACAGCGATCGTTTACCGGTTTATCCAACCGGTATCTCAATCAGTCCAGACGGCAATACGCTGTTCGTCGCAAACAATCTCGCAGACAATTTGGGGATCATTCATGATTTGCGCGGCGAAAGGCGTCTCGAGAAGATTCCGTTAGGAAATCAGACAGGCCTTATTTATCCGTACGCTGTTCTGGCACTCCCTCATCCGCCGCCGATCGGCAGACAAGACATCCCCGCAAACCAGGTGAGGCCAACGGCAGCGTGGAAAGTTTATGTCTCCTGTTGGAATACGAGCTCGATCGCGGCTGTTAGTTTTGGATCGGGTGAGCCAAAGGTTTCATACATTCCTGTCGGTCGCCATCCGACGGCTATGATATGGGACGGCACCCGTAGTCGTCTGTATGTTGTTAACTCTGACGACGACAGCGTCTCGATGATCGACACGCGTTATGATCGAGAAGTAGAGCGTATCAGCGTGCGTCTCGCGGAAAACTCCCTCGGGGGAAACAGCCCAGAAGGACTTGCGTTGGACCAAACAGGCGAGATTCTCTTTGTTGCTAACGCTCACAGCAACTCGATTGCGATTGTTTCGTTATCTAAAAAGTCGCTCGATAACTCTGGGTCAAGCGATAAACCCGCTTACCTTGATCGCAAACGAGACGAGATGAGTCGACTGTTGGGGTTCATTCCAACAGGTTATTACCCTTCGGCAGTTGCTGTGATTGATCAAACGATCTTTGTTGGTAACGGAAAGGGCACGGGCGTCGAGAACTCTTCGGTAATCGTAAACAACTCGGGTCGCTATCCGAACGGGCCGAATGATCGGTTTACTGCTGGCACGGGACGGGGTATGAACGCAGGTGGGCAATACAGTGTGTCTCTTGTAAGCGGAAATATCAGCGCCGTCCGTCGGCCAGAAGACCAGGATCTCGCTCGTTATACGCAGCAAGTAATGCGCAACAACGGCTTGCTCGGTCAGAGACAGGCACGACTGTTTCCGGGCGCATCCCCTATCAAGCATGTGATTTACATCATTAAGGAGAATCGTACTTACGACCAGGTCTTTGGTGACGTGCCGAAGTCGGGTGATGGAACAGTCGCCGACGGTGATCCGAGGTTGGCGATCTTTGGGCACAACGACGCGGCCGCGCGACCTGACGGAACGCGTCAGGACATTTCGCCAAATCATCGGGCGCTTGCGGCTCGCTTTGGATTGTTCGATCGGTTTTTTGTGAACTCGGAAGCAAGCCCCGATGGGCACAATTGGTCCACCGCTGCGTTCTCGACCGACTATGTAGACAAGGCTTATCGCTGGAACTACAGCCGTCGGGGACGAGGTTATGACTTCGAGGGGTTCAATCGCTTGCCGAATTACGAACCGGTGCGCGGAGCTCCGCCGTTATTTGATTCGACAGCCGATGCAGAAGACATCGCAAACTTTATCCGGCGATTTGTTCCTCACCTCCAGGGCTCGCGCGATGTGGCCGAGCCACGAACGCTTTACTTGTGGGACGCGGCTGCTCGCGCTGGACTGACATACCGGAACTACGGAGAGTTTTTAATGACACTGTCTGAGGCGGATGTAAATGCCGTGAAGACAAATCGCTCGAAGTCGTACCCTGATCTATCGCCGACTGTTTCAACTTTCGCTACGAAGAAGTCTTTGGAAGGACACTTCAGTAGCTCCTATCGCAATTTTGATATGGACACTCCTGACGCGATGACGGTCGACTCGTATCGCGCGGCTCGTGAGTCGTCGACTATTCCACTCATCAAAGACGATCACAGCGATCAGCGGTTTCGCGGCAACTCAAGAATAGGTGATTGGCTGAAAGAGTTTCGTGGATTCGTTGCCGACCTGGAAGCAGGTAGAGGCGATCATCTACCAAATCTCTCGATGTTGCGGTTGCCGAATGATCACACTGAAGGAATTGCTGCGCGCAAACCTACGCCGCAATTCTTCATGGCCGATAACGACTATGCGCTAGGGCTTTTGGTAGAGGCAGTGTCGAATAGTCCTTATTGGAAAGACACTGCGATCTGCGTGGTTGAAGACGACGCGCAAGATGGACCAGATCATATCGATGCACATCGATCAGTTGCATTCGTAATTAGTGCGTACAATCGGCCGGGCGCGCTCGTTCATGAGTTTCATACGACGGTGAGTTTGATACGAACGATTGAATTGCTGTTGGGGATTGCACCAATGAATCAGTTGGACGCTACGGCGACGCCGATCAATATCTTTCGCTCGCAACCGGATTTGACACCGTACAAAGCGGTGTTGCCGATGGTCGCTTTAGATAATCTGCTCAACCCACCGGCTCGCGACGCCGCAACTGCTTATTGGATGAAGCGAACGGAAGAACAGGACCTGGCCCATGCAGACATGGCTGATCCGGAAGTCTTGAATGAGATCATCTGGTTTTCGGTGAGAGGAAACGCGCCCATGCCCGCGATCAGTCATTTGCCGGCGTTTGATGCTTTGCGTTTTGGCTTGAAAGAAGAACGAGAAGAGCTGGCGGAAGGTCGCCGCGATCGCGAGGACAAAGACTAATTCAGCCGCAGATTTGCACAGATAAAACACCGATCAGAATCAAAAATAGCAGTTCAGCGTTCTAACAGTCTTTGAATTCTGATCTGTGTTTATCCGCGAAAATCTGCGGCTAATTAATCTTTTCCTGAGTGCCGGGTTTGAATCTAAACAGCGCTACTGAAACCGTCAAACGCTTGTTCTCATTAAAGTGCATGAAGATTGGAATCACCCTTCCATCGTAAGCCGAGATTCCACTGTAATCACCAAAGAACACGGGTGAGCTGAACCCAAACCTCGGCACATCGATCTTGTGGTTTACAAAAGTCTTTCCACCATCCACACTGCGCGCCATCACTACACCTGTCTCAGTTCCTTTGCCGTCACGTCGATCGTAAAAAACGACATTCACTGAACCATCGACCGGATCGACTGACATCCAGGTGAAGAATTGTCCTTTCCCATTCTTCAGCCCGTCGTCATTTACGCGCACCGCGTCTGTCCAGGTTTTGCCGCCATCGCGCGAAGCCATCACAAAGACGTCAGGGTCGCCATTGCGATCATCGATCCAGTTTACAAACAGCGTGCCTTTGTTTGGACCGTTGCTTAAATCGACGCCTGTGTTTGGCATCCCGTTGGCGCGTGCTAGTCCTTCGACACTGAAATCCCAACCACCGGGAAAGTCGCTTATCTTTTTGTCCTGACCAAACGTAAGGCCGCCATCCGTCGACTTGTCGAAGACCAAACCGAGTGGTCCAGCCCAGACAACGTAAACCTCGCCATTGGGCCCAACGGCAGGAACCGCACCTTCGACGGTGTTATCGCTGTCAACACAATCGCCGCCCGTATCGGAAATACGAATCGGTGGCGAGAACGACTGACCGCCGTTTGTCGAACGTGAAAAATAGATCTGCGAGCGATGTTCGGGATCCTTGCTGCCGTAGACATCGAATCTGGTCCAGGCGACGTAAACGTGACCTTTGTTTGGAGAGTTGGGTGCGTTGTCGACAACAATTCCCGGTTTATCTTCAAACGGCATGACGGAGTTGATGTGTCTGACGGTAGGAACTCCATCAGTCCACGTCAGTCCGCCATCGCGCGAAGTATTAATGGCGATTGCATTGTCTGCGCGTGTCGGTCGGGGATTGCGAATTCCGGCAAACGAAAGGTGCGCGTGATACGCAGTGCCGTCGTTGGCAAACACAACGACATCGTCGCCTTGGGTGAAATTATCCGTGTTAGATGTCGGAACCGTTTTCCAGGTCTTGCCGCTGTCCATGCTGAAGTAGGTGTAACTGCCGGCATTCGGTTTTGGCGGCCGGCCCACTTGAAACGATGCCCCGATGACGTTATCAGGGTTCTTTGGATTGATAGCCACCGAAACCTCAGCAGGATTGATTGCATCTGGTTCAGTGACGCGAACGACCCGTTGGGCTGTGGCCGAATTGCCGAGAAGTAATAAGAGGGGCAGCGCGAAGGAGACTAGAGTCAAAAAGCGATTAGCTTGTTTAGAGATCATCATGGTGTTTTCGATTTGATTTTCGGACTCTCATCTTCTCATTCCGCAGCGAGATCGGGCCAGTAATAAAGATGAAAACAGCTACGCAAAGTGGTATCGTTCCTAAGTAGTTTTGAACGATTCTCAGAACCGCGAGAAAGATGGAAGACACAATAACGGCACCGAGAAAATCGTCGTGGCGTTACTCGTGCTTACTGCCTGCACGGTTGTGTGGTTCTTATCAAACAAGAGTTGGATTGTTTGGCTACTCTTGCTCCTTCCTGCTTTCGCATGCGCAGAATACCTGGGCGAAAGGTTGTTGTCCCGAAACTGGTTCAAGCGTCTCAGCGTGGAGCATTCGGGCTTTTCAATACTGCGAATATTCTTAGGGGTCGTTATCGTGTTGTTTTTCGTTGGCGTTGTTGTTGTCGGCCGACTGATTTTTCTTCGTGTGTTCTAGCTTCGTCCCCGTAACAAATTCTTCACATAAGATTTCGTTGACCACCTCAACCAACGAGCCTATACTCCCCCTCACGCACAAGCCTCGCTAGGGATTGAAAGCCTCGCCATCCCTTCGCCAGCCCAGAAGATCAAGAGGAAAAGAGGGAGTTCGTACGTGCGATTGGGCCAATGTACGTCTCGAGCTGGACGAAGGGCCATTTATTTGAAGGCTTCCCCGAAAAGTCGAGGTCTCACACTTGCGAAACGCGCTAATTATCAATTCGAACGGCTTCACCCCGTGTTCGCACCTCTGTGGCTCACTCAGCCGGTTACTCCAGAAAGCGGGCCTCTTCGACGCGATACACGAAACATCCGGCGACTCACCAAACCTTGAACACAAACTAAGTCCGGATCTAATTCTGCCGCGACTGTTCATCGACGATTGGACCAGCAAACGTCTGGAGGCTGCCAAGAAGGTGTGGACGTCGGCGAAAACCTTTGCACTTTTGTGTGGCAGGAACACCAGGCACAACCGGGAGATCCCTCCCGCATTAATGGAAGTCGACGAATTCCTGGTTTGTCCGTACGACGAAAACGAGCTGTTAATCCGCCTCACGCGGCTCTTCAAGAATCTTCCAACCGTAGACAACTGCGAGCGCGACCTGGTTGTTGGTGACAGTGCCCCGTTCCGCCAGGCAATGCACAAAGTCGGCCTGCTCGCGAAATCGAAAGCCGCCGTCGTTATCTCCGGAGAAACCGGCAGCGGAAAAGAGTTGCTTGCGCGCGCAATTCATTACCAGAGCGCCCGCAAAGCGAAGCCTTTTATTCCCGTAAACTGCGGGGCCCTGCCGGACGATCTATTTGAGAACGAATTATTCGGTCATTTGAAAGGTGCTTACACGAACGCCTCGACCGCCGAAAAGGGACTGATAGCCGAAGCTGAAGGCGGTACGTTGTTTCTTGATGAAGTCGATACGTTGTCGCCCGCCGCGCAGGTGAAGTTGCTTAGGTTCTTACAGAGTGGTGAATACCGGCCGCTTGGATCACCACGTTCGGCAGTGGCTGACGTGCGCGTTATTGCCGCCTGCAACACGGATCTGGGTCGATTAGTTGAACTGAAGTTATTTCGCGAAGACCTGCATTACCGTTTGAATGTGCTTTCACTGTCGATTCCACCGTTGCGGGATCGTGGCGCAGACGTGCTTCGTCTGGCATCTCATTTCCTCGCTGTGTATGCACGAGAGCATGGCCGGACGATGCCGAAACTTTCTGACTCGGCATTGCAGATGTTGCTCGAATACCCCTGGCCCGGCAACGTGCGCGAACTTGAAAGCGTGATTCAGAGAGCGATTGTTTTGCAGGATTCAGAGGTTTTGAAGCGGGAAGATTTTGCCTTGCCGAAAAGCGAACGACAGACCATTGATGCCGCGCTGTTTCAAAAAGGGAAGTCGCAGGCTATAGGGAATTTCGAACGCAGTTTTATTGCGAAACTACTCACAGCACACGGCGGCAATATCTCACGCGCCGCCAAAGCCGCAGGTAAAGACCGACGTTCATTCCAGCGATTAATTAATAAACACGGCCTTGATCGCCAGGCCTTCAAAACAGCTGAGTGAGATCGTCGCCAAATGAGGTCAGTACCACTCGCGGTAGCGGGTGGGTGCGAAGCGTAGATTATTCGGCCGCAGATTTCCGCAGATTAAATGCAGATCATACGTGCCGTAGTTGATGATTTGATCTGTGTTTATCTGCGTGACTCTGCGGCGAATAACTACTTCGCACCCATCCCGCTACCGCGAGGTGGTACTGACCTCATTTTTACTGCGGCGCATTTGCCGCGAAAAGTGCGGCAGATTACCCGCACCAGCTGTCGCATCCAGAACGCGTTTCGACCGGCATTGACGAATCCACGGCTGCGGCGGCACCGCCGCATCACGATCTCGTCTTCACTCAAATCCCAACAAACTACTCATCTTCCTCAGTGGAACTCTGCTTGCTCCGGCCATCGACCTATAGAAGACCGATGCGAACGGTAGCGAGTTGCGAAATGGATGAACCGGCCCGCGACGAGTTTGTTCTTCAGATACTTCGTTACGTAGTTGCGCATCCGACAGCCAAAGATACGGTTCGCGGAATCGAGAAGTGGTGGTTGTCAAAAAGTCTAAGTCGTGAAGCACGTAAGAAGATGGAAGAGCACCTCAATTTGCTCGTGGCGAGAGGCTGGCTAATCGGGCGAGGTTCACCCCAATCTGAAACGATCTATTCGCTCAATCAAAATGGCCTCGCCGAAATCAATGAGTTTCTCGCAAAAGGACCTTAACTGATCTTGCAACGACGCGTGATTAGCTCATCACAGACTGCGATCGATTGATCGCTAAGGAGGAATGTCAATGGTAACGCCTGCAATTAGTTATCCGGGTGTTTATGTGCAAGAGGTTCCTAGTGGCGTTCGCACTATCGTCGGTGTTGGAACTTCGACTGGCATGTTTATCGGCACCGCCAAGAAAGGTCCCATCAACAGACCTGTTCGTTGCGCGAGTTATGCGGATTACGCCCGAACATATGGAGAAGATCTTACCGGCGGACAACTCGTTCGGTACGCAAAGTTGTTCTACTTGAACGGTGGGACCGACGCCTGGTTCATGAGGATCGCCCAGGGCGCCGCGCAGGCGGAAATAAGACTGCGTAATGAAGCGAACGTCGAAGTCCTTCGCTTGAGAGCCAAAGATGCCGGGCTGGTCGGAAACGACATCCGCGCGGTGGTCAAGTACTCAGGGGCGCAACCTGAAGTGACTTTCACTCTCGAGCTATTCCGCTTCGAGCTGGATTCTGCGGGTCAAAGAGTTAAGAAGGACCCCGAAACGTTTTCCGGGTTATCAATGGATCCGAACTCTCCTTCTTACGCTCAAGACTTTCTGACACAAAATTCAAAGCTTGTGGATGCGTTTGACGTAGCGGCTGTCCCCGCAGTCGCGACAGGTTTCTCTTTAAGCGGTCGTTCGATGACAAACGCAGCGCTGTTCGCGTTGATAGGGACGAATCCTTTCTTCCAAATCAGTGTTGACGGAAGTCCATATTTCGATATTGATCTGACCGGTGTCGGAACACACGCCGCCCTAGAAGCTGTGATTGACGCGGAATTTGCCGCTAATGGCCTGCCAACAACAACTGTGACGGTTGCGCCGGATGCGTCAGCTCCCCTGGCAGGAAACCGACTACGCATTACCTCGGATGGACCAGGCGACGTCTTCATTCGACCGGCTCCGGTCGCTGGCGATCTCGCCGTACCGCTTATGCTCGGAACTGCGCAGGGTGGAATTGAGGTCTCGCGCTTCGCTGTGAATCGTCCGGCCCCGACGGGCTACTCATCGTCGGTGAATGCGGGCCTGCTGAACGCTTTTGCCAACGCCACTCAGGTCTCGGTTAATTCCATCACGCTACAAGGCATCGACACACTGACGAACACTGTGGTCGCCGTACCGATTCCTCTGAACGTTGTGACTGTTCCTGTAGCGGGCTCGAGAGTTGTGGCCGATGGTGTTCCCGCGGCGAGCACGTTGAATGGTAATAGTGACGGCGTGCGAGAAAAGCTTGCCCTGATTGCGCAACAGATCAACACCTTCATAGCACCCGTTTCAACGACGAATGTTTCGTGGAAGGCCGAAGTCTGGGGATCACGACTGGGGATTCAACCAGGCGATATCTTCGAAGAAAACTTCCTGCCTGCGGCAGCTGTCGCTGCGCCGGCTGCGTTCACTGCGTTGTTTGCCGCGCCTGCGAATCCAAACGTTCATTATTACCGGCTGGGTCTTGGCGGCGCGGGCCGACAAAGTACGCCGGTCTTAGGTAGTGACGGCACCCCGCCGACGCCGGCCGACTATGACGCAGCCTACCAGATCATCGACCGCGAGGTTGATCTGTTCAATCTGATGGTGCTCGCGCCCGATGCGACCGTCGCGGTCCAATCGCTCTACTCCAACGCCAGCATCTTCTGTCGTAACCGCCGTGCGTTCTTGTTGATGGATCCGCCGGATTCATGGACGACTGCTCAGATTGCTTCGACGGGAGTTAACGCGCTTCGGATAGGACTTGTGAAAGATTACGCCGCGATCTTCTTCCCACCTTTGACGGTTGACGAAAACGGTCTGAAGAAGAATGTTGGACCAGCCGGTGCGATTGCCGGTTTGTGCGCGCGCATCGATGGGACTCGTGGAGTGTGGAAAGCTCCCGCGGGCACGGAAGCAGATCTGCGCGGCGTCGTTGGATTGAAATTCAAATTCTCCGACGCTGAGAACGGCTTCATGAATCCGCGTGCCGTTAACACCATCCGAATCTTTCCGAACGGTGTGGTGAACTGGGGCGCGCGCACGATGGATGGTGACGACGGGTTTGCGAGTGAATACAAGTACATCCCGATCCGGCGTCTCGCGCTCTTCATCGAAGAGAGTCTCTATCGCGGCTTGAAGTGGGTCGTATTTGAACCCAACGACGAACCTCTGTACGCGCAAATCAGACTCAATGTTGGCGCTTTCATGCACAACCTGTTTCGCCAGGGCGCCTTCCAGGGTCAGAAGCCACGCGATGCCTATTTCGTGAAGTGCGATACAGAGACGACAACTCAAAACGATCGCAATTTGGGCATCGTGAATATCTGGGTTGGGTTTGCACCACTGAAGCCCGCTGAATTCGTGATCTTGTACCTGCAACAGATGGCCGGGCAGATCGAAACCTAAACTTCAAAACACGGAGCTGAATACATCATGGCTGCACCTCAATTTCCTGTGAATACGAGCCGCTTCGATCCCTACAAGAACATGAAATTCAGGATCAAGTGGGACGGCCGATACGTTGCGGGCGTCAGCAAGATTAGCGCTCTCAAGAAAAGTACCGAGCCGGTGACACATCGAGAAGGTGGCGATCCAAGTACGTCACGAGTCTCTCCGAGTGTGTGGAAGTTTGAACCGATCACGCTCGAGCGCGGTGTGACGCACGATCCCGAATTCGAAGCATGGGCCAACCTTATCTACAACACTGATGGCGATGCGGCAATCTCGCTCGAGAACTTCCGCAAAGACATCATCATTGAATTACTTAACGAGCAAGCTGTTGTGGCGAAGGCTTACAAGGTCTACCGCTGCTGGGTTAGCGAGTACCAGGCGCTGCCTGAACTTGATGCTAATGCACACGTCGTCGCGATAGAGCACATGGTGTTGCAGAACGAAGGCTGGGAGCGCGACGTTGCGGTAACGGAACCGGCCCAAACGTAAAAAGCGATTTCGGATTTCGGAATGCGGATTTCGGATTTCGTCCAAGAGGCGAAAATCAATTCCTGAATAGTTATTAGCAGTGGCAACAAAGGTCTCCGCGTAAACACGAAATCCGAAATCCGCAATTCGAAATCCGAAATGGTTCTATGTTCGCTGAAAATATTCCATTGCGTTTCGCTGGACCGGGTCAGGTCGCGTGCCTGCGAGAGATGACAGGACGCGACGAATACTCCGTTGAAGGCTCAGATACCGCGAACGCGATCAGCCTGCTCGGCAACCTCCTGCACGTAGCGTCGAATGCTAAGACAGTCTCTGCTGCCGACCTTGTCGCCTCGGATCGCGACTTTCTTCTTGCTGCCGTTTACAAGCGGGCTTTCGGAGATCGAATTGAAGGCACTCTCAGTTGCGCACAATGCGACCAGCCATTTGATCTGAATTTCTCACTTGTTGAAGTGATGGAATCCGTTGCCAAAAGAAAGCGGGTTCGTGGGCTGATTGACCTCAATGATGGTTACGTCAAGACGGCGAAAGGCGCGCGGTTTCGACTCCCTACAGGAAACGATGAACTGGCAGTTGTTGGCTTATCTCCTGATGAAGCCGAAACCTTGCTTTTGAGTCGCTGTGCTGAGAGTGACGAATGGCAGGAAGAACGGATCGACCTGGAAAATTTCTTAGAGCAGGTCGCACCGTTGATTGATCTTGAACTTGTGGCCCGGTGTGCCGAATGTGGTCACCGCCATACAGTTCACTTCGACATTCAAACTTACCTGCTGGGAGCAATTGCTAGTGAACGCCGCCGCTTGTTGTCTGACATCAATTGCATAGCAGGAGCTTACTCGTGGTCTCTCGATGAAATTCTTTCGCTGACACGAAGCGATCGACGACATTTGGTTGAGCTAATTGAAAACCAATACGCCGCGTAATGCGCATCCTTTCTGATGAAAAGCTATTTCGCAACATTGGCCGCTCGCGCCACACTCGCAAACGTACCCGTAACGTCTCCTGCTACCACTACGAACCTCCAGGATCCATTCGACGACACGGCCACTGTCGTTAGCACATCTTCCCCACAGAACGTCGTGCCCCAGAGCCGTACCTCCGATCGCCACGAAACAAGTTCCGTCCAAGTGCCGCCGATGAAGGAAAACGACACCTCACAAGTTGGAACAGTTACGTCAGATCTTCGTTTCGAAGCTACCACTCAAACTCAGTCTGCGGTGGTTCAAGAACAAACTCGGCAGAAGTCGGAGTCTCGAACTCCGCGTGAGCCATATCCGCTTAGTCAGCGTGATCGTCAGGAAACAAGATCCGAAGTTCGGTCAGCTGTTGAGAAATCAGAACAGGTTCTCGAGCCGGTGATGGTTCCCCGTGAGACGCAATCTCCAGTGTCTCCCAAAAAGAAAGAAACAAACGCTAAGAGCGAATCAGAAATCGATGTTCGGTCTGCGGAAGACGAACGTGAGCAGTCGGTGCTCCTGCAAAAAGCGGACGCCTTTATGAAGGCGCTGTTCGAGCGTCGGTCGGAAGAAAGGCCCGATCGAGAATCCGCTCTTGAGACAAAAGAACCGGCGGCGCTGGAGGGAACTTTCCGCGATCACGCGGTTGCCCGTTTGGAACCTGCTCCCGTCGCAGCGCGACCAACTGAGTCGGGCGACGAATCCCCGTCGCTCGTGATTGGAAAGTTAACCGTTGAGGTAATGCCACCCGCGCCACCGCCGATCGCACCAGCACGTCAAGTGATCGTGGTGCGGGGTGATCGAAGTGCACGAAGTCACTCAATAGGATCGAGCCAACGTTTTGGCTTAGGTCAGTTTTGATGTTATGCCGTTAATGGACCTGTCACTTGTGACTACAACGCTGCTGCGACTGTTGCGCCAGCGCGTCGATCCTCTGTGGGCCGAGTTCTTCCCTCCCAGTCCACCGGCGCCACCGCCGCCCGCAATCAACTACACGGGCGTATCCCCTGCGGTAATAAGCGGAGATCAAGCTCTGGGAATGTTTCTCTACTACGCGATTGAGGATCCTCATTTCAAAAACCTGCCGCCCGCATATCGAGATCAACCGCCTGTTCGTTTTACGCCGATGGGGGTGCAGCTTCAGTACCAACTCGTGGCCCATGCAGCGGACCTCGGCGACCCGAGTGGCGCTGCTTTGAGAGCGCAACGTCTCTTCGGATTAGCACTAAAGACACTTCACGATTTTCCCAGCCTCGATAAGAACAGTTCGTTTGGTGGGCTCATATTTCCGCCAGAGCTTCAGGATACGGAAAACCTAATCCGCATCACTTTCAGAAATATTCCCCCGAACGAGGTAACTAACTTTTGGAGCGCCGGTAGTCAGGCTGTCCGGCTCGCTGCCTATTACGAAGTGAATGCCACGCTGCTCGAGCCAGACCGGCCGATGCTGCTTAGCGGACGTGTACTTCGTTACGGCATTCAGATCTTTGTTAATGGAGCGCCACGACTTGATTCCAGCTTCGCAACCGTTCGTTTCCGATTGCCGGGTGAAACTTCGGATCGAACGGTTGACGTCAGGCCAGGCGAAGCAGCCATTGGTGATCGCATCTCCTTTGAGGGCTCCGATCTCAATGGTGATGCAACAACACTTCTGATCAAGCGAGCAGATTGGACTGAGCCGCAGGAAGTCGGGATCGACTGGGGTGTTGTTGCCGGAATTAATTCAATTCTCGCACAAGTGGATACAGCGGCAGGTTCTGAAGATATCGTTCCGGGGTTTTATACCGCTGCTGCTCGCGTTACCAGGTTCCGGCAAATGCCTGATGGCAGCATGCGCTCGTTTCCGCAGGCTTCCAATCAAGTTCCGTTTACGGTTGTTCCTCAGATCAGTAATCCAGCCCACAACGTCGTCGCGACCGCAGTAGCAAACATCGTCACTGTAACCGGTAGTGTCTTCCAACATCCGGACGTCCTACCTGAAAACGTGCGAGTAATTGTCGGCAGCGAACCAGTCCCAATCGAACCGAGTGCTGCATTGACTGCGGGACACTTTGAAATCGTGAGCGCTACACAACTGCGAATCCAGTTTCCCATTGCAGGGCTGGCAAGCGGAGCCACGTTGCCGTTGAGAGTGATTGTGAATGGAGCGGAAAACTTTCCGCGTTGGGTGCAGGTGCCATGAGTCCGGCGAAAAAAGCGAGTAAGAAGAAAAAAGCGACGAAGCGTCGCACGAAGACGGCTAAGCGAGCCGCCGTCTCGAAGAGTCGACCTTCGAACGCCGACGAGCCGAAGTACCCCCCGGCCAGTGCACACGCCGAAGCTGAGCTTGTTCTTAAGTGGTTTCGTTTATTGGCGCGACGACGTGGCGCATGGTTACAAAACCTATGGATGAATGAAGGTCCTACCGATGGTCGCACGACGGTTACGCACGCCGAGTTTGCAGCAATTGTCGTTGATGCTGATTCACCAGAAGCGGAGGCAGGCTGGACACAGGATCAGGAAAGCGTAGCGCGTTGGCAAGATGAAGCTGAAAACATCCACCGCGAACTAAACGCTCAAGAAGACTCGCGCTTTCGCAGGCTTGCACTGGTGTTTGGTTTATCAGACGAAGAAGTGGATCTGTTGCGGCTTTGCGCTGCGGTGGGTATTGACCCAGAACTCGCTCGCGTTTGCGCGTACCTGCAGGATCATTCAGGAAGGACGTATCTCACTGAAGAACTTGCATCGCGTCTGCTTGGTCACACAGACAGCGTTCGCTGGGCGCCGGAAATGAACGTCTTCCGTTGGGAGTTGATTCATCGTCGCGAAACCATCGTTGGTGAGCCAGACGCACTCATCATCGATCGACAGATCAAAGATTGGCTGCTCGGCAATAGCACTCTTGATGAAGTGTTGATTGGGGCAGTCGGCCTGGCTGAGTCGGACGGAACAGTTCTTCCTGAGTGGCCGGTCGATGAGACCGTCAGTTGGGCGCAGAATTCTCTTCAAGGCGCCGATGCGACTCGAGTTCGCATTGTCTTAGTCGCTCCTCGAGGGGCCGGCAAGGGCAACTTTGCCACGGCTGTTGCAGATCGACTGGGTATGCGACTGCTCGCCGTAGATTCTGATGCTCCAGACGAAACTAACTGGAAGCGGTTCTTTCTCCACTCACAACGTCAGGCCTTTCTCGAGAGCGCTTCGCTGTTGTGGATTGGCGAAGCCGCATCGCGGCAGCGTTGGCCGGGAAGTCAACCACTGTTTCCGTTGCAGTTTGTGTTGTCAGAACCGGGAGTCGAGCCACCTCACATTCCAGGAGCGATCGACTGTCTAATTCGCTTGCCGATGCCCGAGGCGGAAACTCGCGCACACCTTTGGCGACTAAGAGCGCCGGTTTCGCGCAAGTGGCCGGCTGCTGAGGTTCGAAATTTGGCCGAACGTCATCGCGTGTGGCCCGGAGACATCGATCGAGCAATCAGGCTTGGTGCGACTACACCTAAAGAAGCCGCTGTGTTGGTCCGCGAAAGTGCGAGAAACCGATTTGGGAACCTGGCCCAGATACTTGAGTGTCCATTCACCTGGGACGACCTGGTTCTACCTCACGGAGTCAAACAGTTATTGGACGCAATTGCTTTTGAGGCAGACGAGCGTAGCGATTTCTGGAGACAAAGCGCGGCAAGACGACTGTTTCCTCAAGGTCGCGGCCTGGTCACGTTGTTCAGTGGACCATCGGGCACAGGAAAGACGATGGCGGCCCAGGTGATTGCAGCTCGACTCACTCAGGATCTCTGTCGGGTGAACGTAGCGCAGCTCGTAAGCAAATGGGTTGGAGAAACTCCGAAGAACGTTGAGCAAGTGATTCGCGTGGCCGCGGAACACGACGTGGTGCTCTTCTTCGATGAAGCCGATGCACTCTTCGCACGCCGCTCGACGGAAATTCGCGATGCACAGGATCGCTTTGCGAATACTGACACCGCTTATCTGCTTCAGGCCATCGAGAGTTATCCAGGAATCGCGATCCTCGCAACCAATCTGAAGACGAATATCGACGCAGCCTTCTTACGTCGCCTGCGATATCTCGTTGAGTTTCCCAAGCCCGACGCGAATTTACAACACACATTGTGGACAAAACTCGTCACTGGGCTCGCAGGTGAAGAACGAGCAAAAGCTTTGGACAGCGCGTTCACACTTCTTAGCACAATCAGCGATGTGACCGGTGCACAGATCAAATTCGCAGTGCTGGCCGCGTTGTTTGTCGCACGTGCGGAGAATAAACCGCTAAACGCTCAGCACTTGTTGACCGGATTAGATCGAGAACTGGCGAAGGAAGGTCGAGCGATCGGACCAAGAGAGCGCGACCGGATTCTGAATGTTAAGGAAGCCGCATGAGTTCGAAGGTACAAATCGATGAGTTGCGTTTGCGTGTGCCATGGTCGCAGCGACACCAGGCAAAACGACTGGGCCAGGCGGTTGCTGCACGTCTTGCTGAGCGTCCTGTGAGTATCGGTCAACAATCACGAACCGTACCGTCACTGAACACCGTTGTTAGTTCAAGATCGGATGATTCAGTCGAACAGATGGCAAATGAGATAGCCAGGAGTATACGCAGCCGATTGTAGGTAAACGCTGATGATGAGCAAAACACAAAAGAGTCAAGCAACGAACACCGGAGCGCGGAAGGCGGGCGGTGTTGTACCAGCACCGAGAAATCGAGAAGGTGCGGGTAATCATCAGCGCGCGAACGCGTTGGCATTTCCCCGCGTGCTGCAGGCGAAGCTCACCATTGGTAAAGCAAACGATCCATTTGAACAAGAAGCGGATCGCGTTGCCGGCGAAGTAATGCAAATGAGCGATGCGACGGCCATTTCCAATCTCGCGCCCACGGCCCGCAACGTTGTCCAACGCAAATGCGGCTGCAGTAACGACAAGCCTGCCTGCGACAAATGCAAGAAGAAACAGCTGAGTCTAAAACGGTCTGATGGCGTTAGCAGCAGCAATACGTCGTCAGAAATCCCATCAAGTGTTCACGAAGTGCTGAGTGGCGCAGGACAGCCACTCGATAACGCGAGCCGCACGTTTATGGAGCCACGCTTTGGCTACGACTTCGGTCAGGTACGCGTGCATGCGAATTCGGCAGCGGCACGCTCGGCACGAGAGCTAAGCGCGCTCGCGTTTACGGTTGGAAATCACATCGCGTTTGCCGCAGGGCAGTATCGGCCCGGTAGCGCGAAGACGAATCGCTTGTTGGCCCATGAGCTGGCGCATGTGGTCCAACAGGGAGGAGCAGGAATACGAGAGACCGGAAGTGAAGGCGTGTCGCCGTCTTCCGACCTACAGGGTGGGTCCAAACTCTCAGGTGTTATCCAACGTGTAGGAAATCCTGCGGCAATTCCAGTCCCGTTCGATTGTGATCCCGATTTTGCAGCGGGAGCGCCGCTAGGTACGCAACTGCTATTTGGGAGTGGTCAAACTGCCATCGTCCCAGCCGTTCATGATCCAATACTTGCGGCATTCGTCGCTGCATGGGTGGCGTCCGGTGCAACGGACGACATAGTGATACATGGTTTTGCTAGCACGACAGGCGCAACCGCCCCCGGAGGCGAAACTCTAAACTGGAGCCTTTCATGCCTGCGTGCCCAACACGTCAGGGACGCGTTAGTGGCGCGCGGGATTCCTGCCATTCACATCGACATAGATGCGCACGGCACGTCTTCAGATTTCGGGGCTGCACCAGCAAACAATCAAGTTGCAGTGATCAGCACGAGTGCGGCGGGCTTTTTCTCAAATCCACTCGTCTTCACGCTATTAACGCCACGCGACGATTTTGCGGGCCGCAGCCACTCGAGGCTAGGCGTCGGAGAAATTGCAGACCTCGATTTCTTCTCAATCCCGCCGCGAACTGCTTCTGACTTTGGCGGCCTCGAGTGGGTTAAGACCGCAGGTGGAGGCGCTTTGTCGGCAGTCACGGCAGCGGGGACTGCGACTTATACAGCGCCTCCGATCGCCGATACTGTGACTCTTGAATTACGAGTTGCTGCCGGAGTTACCGCAGGACGAGTTGTTGCAACACTTACCGTTCGGATAGTAATTCCCCGCGCAATAAGAATCAGAGAGTCGCCCGGCACGGCACCAGGCACTGGAGTCGGTGGAGGGGCGATACCACCCGGCACGTTCGGTGCTGGATTCCTGGGGAATGTTTTTGTTCTCCCGAGGGATGTGTCCTTTCAAGGGGTCGTCTTCAGCGAGGGAACTGTAGCGGGAGTGGTGACACCGCCAGGAAGTTTTCTCGGACCGCCCGGCCCGCACCCGCCGAGCTTATTCGGTGCTGCTCATGGGGGGAACATAGTTACGGGGACGGCGGTAAGCCCGCCGCAGGACAACATAGCGACTCAGCGACCACCTTCGGGGCGCCTTTTTGGAGTCATACCCACGTGTGGTCGTTCTGATTTTTTGTGGGCGATCCCCTGGGAATTCAGCGTAGCTGGCGGTGCAGTGACCCCTTTCACTATTGCCAACCACCACGAGACTTCGGACTTCTTCTGTAATGCAACAATTGAAAAAGGAGGAGCAGGGCCGTTCTGCAGACGCATCAATGGGACGCCTTGTTAGGTAACGCAATTGCCGAAGCAGACACCGCAAAAAGATCATGTGCATGCTCGGTCGCCGATAAGTAAGGGTCTCGCCGGTCGACTCGTTGCTGAATTTGAGGACCTGAAACTAGGGGTGCGGTTTGCGATCTACCTGGAACTGAGAAATCACTCTTCAGATCCGATCGCAGTAACCAACCAACCCCAAATCGCTGCTGAGGTCTTTGACGAAGCGGGAAACGTGGTGAGCCCGTCAGGCGCCCGGAGAAGTGGGCCGCTGCGAAGTCCGCAGTGGGTGGTGATTCCGATCGATGCCTATGTTGGTTATCGCGTGGATATGCAGACGTTGGGTCTTTCAGAAAAAGAAAGACAAGTCGTTCTCCTCGCCGTCGGAGACAACAGCTGGGAACTCAAGGTGGGCAAATATGTATTTAAGGCGACGGCAAGTTTTGAAGAAAGCAAAGATGGCCCGCAGGACCAATGGATCGGAGAACTAGTTCTGCCGCCCGTCGAGATTGTTGTGACTCACGAGATGTTTCAGCAATGAATAAGTGACTGTGCGCAGCGAGCAGATGAACATCACGTGGTTAAGCAACTGATGCTTAGGAATTGAAGGAAACGCTTGAATGGCTAACGGATTCACACGCAGTCCACGACTTCTGAAAGGTGCGTTGATTCAGTTCAAGGCACCGATGTTGATTCCTATTCCGAACATCATCGTCTTCCAGTACAACCCCGAGACGATGACGCGGACCCTTACGCCATGGACTCCGATCGAAAGGGAGGCGACATTTAACGAACAAGGACGCGCAACGCTGACTGCTTTAACGGACGCCCAAACTAATCAACTGCGTCAGCCTTTCGATCCCGCCGAGACTTTCAATCTAACTCTGGAGCTCGACGCCGCTGACGCACTCGAGGAACCGAGCTCACATCCGATCGCAACCATCGCAGGTGTCGCTGACCGTATTTCAGCGATGGAGATGCTCTGCTATCCGCCTGGACCAGGAGCGATCGGTGGACTGCTCAATGTGTCGGTAAATGTTTCTCTCGGAGGTGGTGGACCACTGCTGAGTGTCGGCAGCGCAGCGGATGTTGTTCCTCGTCGCGACGTACCGATTGTTCTCTTCTTCTGGGGGCCAGGAAGGATCGTTCCGGTACGTATCGTCACTTTCTCTGTTGAAGAGCAACAGTATTCACCACTCCTCTACCCGATACGAGCAAAAGTCACCATCGGGCTGAAAGTTCTCGACGAAAACCATTTACTGAACATCGCGGGTGACACCAGCCAATCGGCGATCGTTGAGATAGCGAAGGCTTGTTACAAGTTCACCCAGGCACAAAAGGAAGCACTCGCGACCGCCAACCTAGCAAACAGTGTCGAATCGATTATTGGCATGTTACCGATTTAGGTGCACGTATGTTTGATCCCAAGAGCCGTTACATCAAAGCAGAAACTTACACCGTCAAAGACAAACGCGGCCGCGACGTAGTCGTGGTTGTGCCGCCACCACCGCCCGATCAACTTCTGCTCGGTCTTCATCTGCTCAAACAAGGAGAACGCCTGGACCTTCTGGCCGCTAAGTATGTCAGCGATCCTGCAGGTTACTGGCGCATCGCAGAACAAAACGACGAAATGCTTCCAGAGGCTTTAACGGAAGCGCGTGAGATCGAGATTCCGGTGAAAGCGAAGTAAGACAGCATGGCACGTGGAGTAGCAATTCGAGTAAATGGCGCGCCGGATGAAACGGCGACGGCAGCTTCTGCTGTCCACATAACAGAGTGCGTTGGTCAGCCGACTTACTTCACGCTGGAGTATCCGTTTGATACTTCCGACGGCGATTTTCCGATCTTGAAAGAAGGGAAACTCGGACCCGAATCGGAGCTGTCGATTTTCGTTTCGACAGGCGGCACCAGTGAGTGTCTGGCAAAAGGACCTGTTTATGGACAGAAGATTCATTTTTCACACGGCGGATCCGGATCAACGTTAAGCGTGCAGGGCGGCGATTCGCTGGTCAAACTCGATAGAGAAAACAAAGCCGCTGCCTGGGCCGATCTCACCGATAGCTCTGCGGTCTCTTCAATCCTTTCACAGGCGGGTCTGGCCGCGGATGTAGAGACCACACAGGCCGGCCATCTCGAATCCAAGCACACGCTCATTCAACGCGAAACCGATCTGTCTTTCATTCGCCGGCTGGCTCGTCGCAATGGATTCCACTTTTGGATTACCTGCGACGAATCAGGAGTTGAGACGGCGCATTTCAAACGTCCCGCGTTAGATGGTGCGCCGGCGTGTGATCTCGTCATCAATCTCAACGATCCCCGACCGAATGTTACCTCACTCGATATCTCATGGGATTTGGAACGCCCGACTCAGACTGACTCGACTGAGCTCGATCTAAACAGCAAGTCTGACATTACGGGCGCGATTCAAGCGTCGCCGCTAACTCCTTTGGGAGGCGTTGGCTTCAACCAGATCGCGAGTGAGCCGCGCATTGCCCACGTTTCTGCGCCTGTCGACGAGAGCGCGGATCTGCAGGCGCGCAGCGAAGGGACACTGATAGACGCTTCGTTCTTCTTACGCGCGACCGGCTCAACAACCGCCAGCGTGCTTGGAAAAGTTTTGCGATCACACACGCTGGTAAACCTTCGTGGAGCGGGCACACGCCACAGTGGAGTTTGGTTTTGTTCACGCGTGCGTCATTCGATCGATGCTGATGAACACCGAATGGATTTTGATCTCATACGTAACGGATGGACCGAATAATTTTATGCACGACGAAGATCTCTCTGACCTACTGCTTACGTGGATAAAGGGCCACTTCTTTGGCATCTATCGCGGAACCGTGAGTGACAACGATGATCCGACTAAGCGCGGGCGATTGAAAGT
>DATJKB010000154.1:0-8909 GCA_035491875.1 Pyrinomonadaceae bacterium
GCACTTTTCTGCGGGATGTCGGAGAGGGCATCGCAATGGCGCCATCCGGTATCGCGAAGACTTTGTCGATGGTTTGGAAAACGCGCCGGAAGCTTTCATCGGCATGCTGGAGGGACGTAACTTCGGCAAGCTCATCGTACGAGTCGATTAAACAATCAAACCAATCAACGCTGAAAGTGTGAAGCTCGCGAATTTTTCAGCCTGGTATCTTGAAGGAACAATCTTTATTTTCACAATCGCGCTCATTTGGGTCGAGAGATTAAGAAAGGAAATATCAGGATGCGTGTTCTGCTTGGGTTGATTATTTCAGCGTTGTTCACGACATCAGCGAGTGGAGCTGAGCCAACTTATCTTTACAAGACCAGGCTGGTACAAGCAGCGCCCGGAAAGCTACTGGAAGTGATCGATTTGCTGAAAGCGTCGCAGCCTGGGTACAAGGACGCCGGCGATGAACAACCGCTGTTAATCCGTCACAGTCAAGGCGCTCATTGGGACCTTCTGGTTTTGATTCCTATGAAGAGTTATGCCGATTATTACAGTCCCGAGCGAGTGGCGAAAAGGATGCAGACTTTCAAGGTTGGCCAGGCAAGACTGGACGAACTAATCGCCTGGCAAGAGGACGTCTTCGTTTACGGTCCACCTCTCGCGGACCTGCGGAAAGCGTTCGATTCGTCCGCTTTCTTTCATGTTGAGATGTTTGACTCGCTCGCCGGTAAGGATTCTGAGTTGTTCAAGGAACGCGAGATGGAGAATGCCTATCTTAAGGCGCTCAAACGCCCGGAGAATTTCATCTTTGTCCGCGATCAGGGTGCGGCCTGGGATTTGTTCACGATTGGCGCGTATCGTGACCTGAAGCATTACGCGGAAAGCGCCGGAATCTCTGAAGCAGACCAGGAAGCGGCGGCGAAAGCCGCAGGCTTCGAGGCGGCGAATCGAATTGGCCCGTATCTGCGGACCCTGATCAGATCGCATAACGACACGCTCGCCGTAAGCGTCCGGTGATGCGACAACAGTAGCGAGCATAAGAAGCGGTCTAGTCACCAATCCGCAATGAAGCTAGAATACACGGCCTGAGCTGGCCAGGCTGCAACTGGATTTTCGCAGTAACGCAGAAATGATCCTTCCTGCAGACTCAGCCCGTACTTTTGCGGCCGACTCAGAGCCACACACGTGCTGAGATAGTTTTTCGAAGTCGCCCCAGAAACCTATGAAAGAATTGGAACCCCCAACAACTCTTTCGCACTATCGCATTGTGTCCAAACTTGGTGTTGGCGGCATGGGCGAGGTGTACCTGGCGGAAGACACGAAACTGGATCGAAAAGTCGCGCTGAAGGTTCTACCTGTCGAGGTCGCCTCAAAACGCCACCGCATGCAACGCTTCGTGCAAGAAGCCAAGGCTGCTTCCGCATTAAATCACCCAAACATCATCACTATCTTTGAGATTGATGAAACTGATTCACGTCATTTTATCGCATTGGAGTTCATTGATGGGCAGACACTGCGTAAGCTCTTGCGACGCACTGAAATGAACATCGATCAGGTTCTCGATGTTGCGATTCAGACCGCAAGGGCGCTCTCGGCTGCTCATGAGGCTGGCATCATCCATCGCGATATCAAACCAGAGAACATCATGCTTCGTCGCGATGGGATCGTGAAGGTGTTGGATTTCGGTCTGGTGAAACTTACTGAGCCTGCGCAAGCTTTCGAAGTGGATATGGAGGCTCCAACTTCCGCAGCGATCACTGAGGCTGGCGAGATTCTCGGAACGACCAGCTACATGTCGCCTGAACAAGCGCGCGGACTCCAGGTCGACGCTCGCACAGATATCTTCAGCCTCGGTGTTTTGATCTACGAGATGGTTGCGCGACGACTCCCCTACGAAGGCTTGAACAAAACGGAGATCCTGGCATCGATTCTGAGCGACAAGGCCGTGCCGCCACTTGCTCGCTACTCTCGAGAAGCACCCGATGAACTCGAGAGAATTGTGGAGAAGGCGCTCGCAAAAGAACGGGAGCAGCGATATCAGTCAGCGAAGGATCTCCTTATCGATTTGCGTCACTTGAAAAAGCGTTTGGAAGTTGGCGCGGAACTTGAGCGAACGTCGCCCACCGACAGGTTCGTTGTGCCGACCTCAGATGGGACTACGATCGCGGCCAGGACCGCCGCGGTGGCGAGCCCACAAACGCACCCAACCTCAAGCGCGGAGTACATCGTCAATCAAGTAAAGCAATACAGGCGTGCTGCGCTGGTAACGCTCGGAATACTTGCTGTTGCTGCGATTGCCGTCGGAGTTCTCTGGTACTTCAAATCGATTAGCGGTCCCGCATTGAGTGAGAAAGACACGCTCGTCCTTGCAGACTTCGCTAATACGACGGGCGACTCCGTGTTCGATGGAACACTCAAGCAGGGCCTGGCCGTCCAACTGGAGCAATCCCCTTTCTTGAATATCTTCTCCGACCAACGTGTCAGAGAGACGCTGCGTTTCATGAATCGCTCTGCGGACGAGCGAGTCACAAAAGAGATTGCGCGAGAGATTTGTCAGCGACAAGGTTTCAAGGCCTTTCTTGCGGGCTCAATATCAAACCTGGGGAGTCACTACGTAATTACGCTCGAGGCGACAAACGCCCAAACCGGCGACACTATTACTCGTGAACAAATCGAAGCTCAAAGTAAAGAGCAAGTGCTTTCTGCGCTCGGGAATGCGGCGACGAAGCTACGCGAGCGGTTGGGCGAATCACTAAGTTCGGTTCAGAAGTACGACGTTCCGATTCATCAGGCTACGACCCCATCGCTCGAAGCGCTTAAAGCTTACTCGGTCGGAGTGGAGTATCAACTGAAGGGCAAGTACTTCGAGGCGATTCCTTTTTTCAAAACCGCCACCGGAACTGATCCAAATTTCGCTCGTGCTTACGCTGCCATGTCATCGATGTACTACAACACGAGGCAGTATGATCTTGCGGCTGAAGCCTCACGAAAAGCCTACGAGTTGCGGGATCGCGTCGGTGAGTACGAACGACTGTCTATCACTCAGATCTATTACGATAACGTAACCGGGGAACTCGATAAGTATCTTGACACTCTGGAACTTTGGAAGCGCACATATCCGCGCGACAGCGCTCCTCACAATAATCTGGCAGTCAAATACAACGAATTGGGTCAATTCGATAAAGCGGCGGAAGAGGCTCGCGAAGCGATTCGGCTCAATCCAAATTCAGCGTCTGGTCATTCTCTTTTAGCTTCGAGCTTTGTTGGTCTAAACCACTTCGATGAGGCGAAGCAAACAATCCGGCAGGCTCTTTCGCAAAAGCTCGAGAATTTGAGAATGCACCAAAACCTTTATCGGATTGCTTTCGCCCAGGGCGATGCCGCGGGAGTGAAGAACGAAATCGATTGGGCAACGGGAAAACCCGAACAGTATGCAGCGCAATCATGGCAAGGCGAGTCTGCCGCGTTTTCCGGCCAATTACAGAAAGCCAAGGAATTCTCCTCGACGGCGATTGAAATGGCAGAGCGACGTGATCTGAAGGAGGTCGCGGCTCAGCTAGGTGCGGGAGCGGCCGCACGCAATGCGCAATTTCGCGATTGCGACACAGTGAAAGACCAGACCGCAAAAGCACTCCAGCTATCCCACGATCGGATCACACTCTCGTTGTCAGCCCAGGCGTTGGCGATCTGTGGTGATACGGGTCAAACAAAAACTCTTGTAGATGAACTGGCGAGGCGTTTTCCCACAGACAGTTTAGTCAACCAAGTCCGAATTCCGTTGATTGAAGCTCATGTTGAGATGCAACGCGGGAATCCTGCTCAAGCGATTCAGTTGTTGGAAAAGACAAGACTCTACGGACGTAACATTCTCTTTCCTATCGCATATCTTCGCGGTCAGGCATACCTCGCTGAGAAAAAGAGTACGGATGCTGCCGCTCAGTTTCAGGAGATATTAGATAACCGCGGTTGGTCTCCGGTTTCTTATTTTTATCCGCTCGCGTATGTTGGCCTCGCGCGTGCTGCCGCGCTTCAAGGCGACACCGCAAAAGCACGTAAGGCTTACGAGGATTTCTTTGCGCTGTGGAAAGATTGCGATACGGACCTAACGATTCTGATTGAGACGATGAAAGAATACCAACAATTACAGTGATTGTGTTACGAAGTACGACCACCATACTGATCGACGTTTGCTTTCTGGCTAACGCTATTCAATCCCGACGCGTCGCGATAGCGGATGGCCTCCACTCAAGCGGCAATATCGTCGCCAGAAAGACAAGCGAGTTGGAAACCGTTGCCTTCTCCTCAATTCTCCAGCAATGAACAATGTCTTGCGGGTAGAATGCACGGGCTTTGGCCCAATCTTCAGTTCTCTAATCTGAATCGTACCTTACGCTGGTACAGACGTGAGTCTTTCCTTCCTGCTCGCCCCGATTCGCGGGCAAAGAGTCACAATCGGTGAAAAACCCAATCGCTCTCTTGCTGTGTCGGTGCTCCGGATACTGATCGTCGGCACCGATGTTGTGATTTGTAGAAGCGTCTTTGGAGTGCGGTGGCACCGCTTTGTTACACCACGCATCAAGTAACAGAGCGCTATGACAAAGCTTTCAAAAAAGGAAATGTTAAGTTTCCGATCAGGGTTCAAGTGGACCAGAATGGCTAACAGATCAGTCACTCCAGGTGTAGAATGAGCGGCACTTGCGAAACCAAACTCGATCAGTAGTGCTGAAAAAGAATGGACCTGCTCGAGCGCGAACAATTCTTCGGCGAATTGGAAGCTCTACTCGAAAGTGTAGCCACCGGTAGTGGGCGCTTCGTGCTTATCAGTGGCGAAGCTGGAATCGGAAAGACGTCGCTGGTCGAGCGCTTCACTGAGAAACACAAAAAGCAGGCGCGGGTCTTCTGGGGAGCATGTGATGCACTGTTCACGCCGCGTCCTCTCGGTCCGCTGTACGACATAGCTCCTCAAACTCATTCCAACCTTCTCACCCTTCTTGAAGAAGAAGCTCCGCAGGCCTCTATCCTTTCAGCTGTGCTCGGTGAAATGGAAAGAGCGCAGACACCTGCAATTGTTGTCATTGAGGATGTTCACTGGGCGGATGAAGCCACACTTGATCTATTGAAATTCCTTGGGCGGCGAATCAACAGAGTAGGATCGCTGCTTATCGTCACGTATCGCGATGATGAAATTGGCGCACGTCATCCGTTGAGACTTGTTTTAGGCGATTTGCCCAATCGTTCAGTGGCGCGGCTTCGCTTACCGCCGCTATCGGAAGTCGGAGTTAACACTCTAGCCACACGCGCTGGTCGCTATATTGAAGATCTTTACACAGTGACGGGTGGTAATCCGTTCTTCGTTACTGAGGCGTTGGCAAGTAAAGAGTCCGGCGTGCCTGTTACCGTGCGTGACGCGGTCGTGTCTCGCGCAGCGCGACTCTCTCCTGAAGCGCGCAAGGTGTTGGAACTCGTGTCAGTTGTACCAGCAAAAACGGAGAGATGGCTGCTCGAAGACACAATCAATCCAGACACATCGGCACTCGAAGAGTGCATCAGCGCTGGGATGCTGCGTTGGGATGGAGAAATAATAGCTTTTCGGCACGAACTGGCGCGCCTGGCAATCGAGAATTCACTGGCCCTGTCTCATCGTCAGCGGTTGCATATCCTCGTGTTGAAAGCGCTACGCACTCACCGATCTGAGTCATTGTTAGCACGAATAGTTCATCATGCGGCACAAGCAGGCGACACTGCCGCTGTGCTCGAGTTCGCTCCTGTCGCAGCAAGACAGGCTGCCGCGCTAAGTGCACATCGTGAATCAGCATCGCATTACCAAACCGCACTACGATACGCCGACCAGTTAGCGCCTGAAGAACGGGCATCACTACTTGAAAGCCTGTCTTACGAATGTTACCTCACGGATCAGGTTGAGGAAGCGCTTGATGCACGACGTGAAGTCGTCAAAGTCTGCAAAGAACTGGGTGACAAGCTACGACTAGGAGATAACCTGCGTTGGATGTCGCGACTCAGTTGGCTTGGAGGACATACTAGGGAGGCTGTCAGTTACAGTGTCGAAACCGTGCAGTTACTTGAGAGCCTTCCACTTGGGCCAGAGCTGGCAATGGCTTACAGCAATCGCGCTCAATTACACATGCATGCGTACGAGCATGAGCAAGCTGTGTTGTGGGGTTGCCGGGCAATCGAGTTGGCCGAAAAGTTAAACGCAACTGAAATTCTTATTCACGCACTCAACAATGTGGGGACAGCACAGTCATATGCTGATAAGGAAGCGGGACGTCTGAAACTCGAAGAGAGCTTACGGCTCGCACTCGAACATAATTATCAGGATCACGCCAGTCGAGCTTACGTCAACCTCGGATACGGCGCTTTGGGAGATCGTAACTACGCGCTCGCAGGTCGATACTTCGAGCTTGGCATTGCCTACTCAAAAGAGCACGACCTTGATTCCTATCAACTCTACCTGACTGCGTGTCGGTCGCGTTCACTCTTTGAGCAGGGAGCGTGGGATAGCGCATCCGATGACGCAGAGTTTGTGCTGGGACACCATCGAGTGTTGGGTATTGCCAAGGTTACGGCGCTCGCTGTTCTTGGTCACATTCGGGTTCGTCGTGGCGACCCGGGCTCTACGCGCACGTTAGACGAAGCTTTAGAGCTGGCGGTTCAGACAACAGAGGTTCAGCGTCTCGCGCCTGTTGCGTCGGCGCGTGCCGAATTCGCGTGGTTCAATGGCGATGTTGAAACGACCATCGCTGAAGCGCGTTCCGTTCTCGAAAAAGCGACAGGCCGCGATGATCCGTGGCTGCAAGGAGAGTTTGCACTCTGGATGTGGCGTGCAGGCGTCGATTTTCAAAGCAGTGCGAGGCTTGCTGAACCATACGTCCTGCAAATGACCGGCGATTGGCGTCGTGCAGCGGCAGCGTGGAAACAGATCGGCTGTCCTTACGAACAGGCAATCGCGCTCGCAGACGGTGATGATGCAGCGCAACTAGCTGCACTTGAAATTCTTGAAACACTCGGGGCGGGTCCGGCCTCCGAAAGGTTACGACAGACTATGCGCGCAGCCGGTGTGCGCCGCATTCCTCGAGGCCCAAGACAAAGCACCCGAGAAAATCCTGCGGGTCTCACTCAACGACAGTTGGAAGTACTTGCATTGTTGGCCCAGGGATTGAGCACTGTGGATATTGCCAATCGCCTCTTCATCTCTGCCAAGACCGTGGACCATCATGTGTCTGCAATTCTTGCCAAGCTGGAAGTCCACTCACGTGCCGAAGCAGTTGCGGCTGCTTTGCAGTCAAACCTCATAAACCAAAATAGGGAACCGTCCAAACCAAAATAGGACATCCGTCCGATTCGCAGTTAAGCGTGACTCCATATATTCTTCGTCGTGGCAACCTCACTTGCTCTTTGGTGGAGCAGGAGCCGTGAATATTCCCAAATTCGCCAAGCTCAAACTCTCTTCAATTTCTGCCATTCTTCGTAACGCAGCCTCAAAACCATCTTCCCCAAACTGCTCTTGTTCGATTTCTTCAAACTGCGCTCCAAGGTCGTCAAATGCTTCGGCCGAAAGCAATTTCTTCCAGACCGGAAACACCAGGGTATCTTCGACCGTAGCATGATGCTCATACATGCGCACAAATGATTCGAGTGCGTTGATAAAGTCTTCGCCACTGCTGGCCGGAATCTTGTCGCCAGCGGTTTGCGCAAGAATGTAATCCGTTATCTCTCTCCCGCGCGTGTGTTGCGCGATCAATACGTCAACGTAAACTGCTGCCGGGTTCGGAGTTTTCTTTAGTGCGGGAAAGATGTGTGTCTCTTCCAGTTTCTTCTCATGATAGTCCTCGCCGAAAACACGAAAGAGTTGCGCAGTTTTTTCCAAAGCGTCGGGCGGGACCGAAGCCAGATCCTGTCGCATCCTCGAGGCACATTCTTTGTAAACGAGCAGTGCGCGTCGGAGTATTCCATGCTCACGCATCAGATCTTCTGTGGCCGTCACGTCCGGTGGCTCCTGCGCTCCTTCACCAGAACTCTGTCTTTCGTTAGACGCACCGCCTGGTTCAGAACGTCGACAACCTACGAGCAATGCGCCGGCGCCGATGAGAGGAATTCCAGTCAACAATTGTCTTCGCGTTGAGTCCAAATTCGATCTCCTTAGGTTAGGGGAATCAGAAGCGCAACGTGATTCTAGAATAGTTACACTTGAGACACCACCGACTTTAGGTCTGAGTCAGGTTGAAATTAATTAACCAGACACCACCGACTTTAGGTCGGTGGTAATTCAATTTTGACCTAACGGTGCACTCGCGAATCTTCATCGCGCGAAGCGCGCCGGAGGTTTTGGCGATCTAGTTAGGTTGAAATTGATTTACCACGGACATGAAGTCCGTGGTCTCTAACCAAATGACTCACTGAACCTTTTGAATTCAGTGGCTGCGACGCTAGACTACGTCCACCGTCAATGAACAACGAAGAGATAGCGCGTCGGTTTTACAAGCTCGCCACGCTGATGGAAATACGCGGTGACGATCCGTTTCGGCTGCGTTCTTATCGCAACGCTGCTGAAGCGATCGAGGTGTGGCCGACGCCGCTGAAGCAGATTGCGAAAGACGAAGGTGTGACTGGCTTGCAAGGAATTCCGGGAGTTGGCAAGGCTATCGCTGGCAAGGTGATCGAGCTACTTGAAAAAGGAACGTTCGACGCCTGGGAACGATTGACTGCTGAAACTCCTGAGAGCGTCTTGGAGTTGATGGAGATTCCGGGTATTGGTCCGAAGACGGCGGCGATGCTGCATCAACGCTTCAAGGTTTCATCACTTGCTGATATGAAGAAATTCGTTGCGGGCGGAGGTTTGGAATTGGTCGACGGAATTGGTCCAAAGACCGAAGAACGCATACGCGAAAGTTTGGAAGAATAGG
>DATJKB010000155.1:0-19209 GCA_035491875.1 Pyrinomonadaceae bacterium
GTAGAGAACAGCGACCGATTCCGCGTAATAGACACGCTTCTGCTCGTGATTGAGGAGACCCAGCCATTCGACGCGATCGCTGATGCGAAGTTTTCGAGCGAGTGAGGTCAGCTTCTTTTCGTAGGCTGATTGGTCCGGCACACCCGCGAAGCAGAGTCGAACCGGCAAGCGTGTTTCGGCAAGCGCTCGCAGAGCCAGCTCTTGACGTTTAGGAATACAAAGTCTACTCGGAAAGAAAATGTAGTCCCGAGCCGTCGCGCAATAAAAACTCTCCGCATCCGGAGGAGGATGATAGAGAGGTGTCGAATCGATATTGCAAAACTTTTTCAGACGCTGAGCAACATTACGAGAATTTGCGAAAATGGCTCGTGCCTCACCGATCAATTTTCGATCGGCATGTTGAATGGCCTCTCGAACCTGTGCCCCATTAGGGTAATGCACAAGATCGCTCAAAGGGTGGTCCCACAACTCATAAGCGGTCCGGTGCTGATGCAGAATCCAGAGAACTTTATTTGGATGGGGAATCAAATACGCGGGAAACTTCAGCCCGATCATCAAATCAACCTTGGTTCCGGCAACTTCAGACAGATCGAGTAGCCGGCAGACTAGCATATGATCGAGGATCTTTTCCGGCGGGTACCATTTAAATGGGATTGAGAGGATTTCGGCTTCATGCCCAAATCTGACGAGCGCGTCGCGTAGCCCCTGCGCGTGAAGTTCCGCACCACCTTGTATGAACGGCACTTGGACCGTGGTTATGAGGATCCTCATGCATCCAACTTCCAGCCGACAATCGCGTAATCCATTGGACCATAAAGCAAACCGTTGAACCGTTCCGCCAGGGCACCTTTGTTATCGACTCTACCCGATTCCCAGGGATGCAGGTTTTTGACTTCTATGCGATCAAATCCGCGAGTCTCTAACAGTAGTTCCATCAATTGACTTGGTAGAGGGTGGCGATGACTCGGATCGAAGTAAAAGAAATTACTGCCGACGAGGACGTTGTCAGGATTTGGAGTCTCGAACAGAACGACGCCACCAGGTCGGAGAACGCGCATCGTCTCATCAAGCAAACGAACTAGATAACTGAATTCGAGATGCTCGATGATGTGGAATCCGGTGACAGCCGCGATGGAGTTGCTTTCGACAGTTTTCAGGTACGAAAGCATATCTTGTTCGACGACGCTTAGTCCCAATTCGCTACACCGGGCCTTAAGGATCTTATTTGTATCTACACCTCGCGCTGAAACATTCTCGTCCCTTAACAGCTGTAACCATTCTCCCCGACCGCTTCCGAGGTCCAACACTGAAGCGTTTGGCGCGTCGCAGGCCTGATGAATGTACGTCAGATAGAATCTGAACTGGTCTTTGATATCGGCCGGTGCTCCACGAAAACGATTTTCCAGCGCAGCGTAGAATCCATCTAGCTGTACCGCTGAGTCGTCATTCACAGCATCAGTCAGTTGTAACCCACTAACGGCCAGCGGAGTAGTTGTTTTGTGGATTGTGATTTCTGCTCTCACTAATTGTAAAACCTCATGCAAGCGATGAAGTTCAACTGCGAGTTTGTTTATTTCAGACTGTTTTGGTTCCAGCCGTTCAGAGATCAGTTCAGTCAGTTCACCTCTAACTTGCCGAATCGCAGTCATGATTGTCGACTCAAACTCTCGTCGTAACTCTGCCTGGGAGTGCTCAAACCGCCGCGACCATTCTCGTCCCTGCGTTTCGATTTCTTGTCCCTGCACTTCGATCTCTCGTCTAGCAGCTTCGACTTCTGTGGCGAGTACAGTCATCCGTCCGTCGTAATCGTCGTGACGCGCCGCCATCACACGTTGTATTTCTTCCAGTTCGGCCAAAGCATCGGCTGTCTGTTTCCCCACCCCAGCGGTTTGGGTGTTCACGTTATTTACGAAGTTAGCGATTTCCTGATTCTGCACGAGCAGATATGAATCAAATTCCCGCTGGTCGCGAATCAAATTCGGCAAGCGTAGGAGTGCAATTATAAGGCGAAGGACATAACCGACGACTGGGATGCGTCCAGTACGGCGAATGAAGGCACGACTTCGTAGCCCATTAATCTTGATACCCTTTGCGTTGCCTTCCGGAGAGAAACGGAGCATCGCCAGCACGTCGATTTTGTTTATTCGGCCGCTGCGAAGGTTCGTGAGGCTGGAAGAATACTCCGATTCAGAGGGATAGCGTCTGAGGATTGCGCGGTAAGCGTTTTCAATAAAGACCCGATCATGAAACCTCAGCAGATCATGCAGCTCATAAGCGTCGCCAGACGATTTCGGATGAAAGTCGGGCTGCAACTTGAACGTCGACGGGGCAGACACACGTGGATCGCTCGAGCCGTTTTCGAATGCTGGACCAACGCCTTTCCCTTGCTGCTTCTTGATCGATTCCTGGATCACTGACGCAAGTTGGTCAACGTCAAGACGGGGGTAGTGCGCTTTACTCATGTCCGTTTACTCGAGCTAAGTTGCTGGCAGACAGGCTGCCACCAGTCCAATACGGTAGAATCCACTACGTTTGCATGAGTTCTAAAGTCAACATTGATCCGAGAGCTGAAAGCACGTGCGAATAGCGTTAGACGGCTTACCCCTCACTGAAACGCTGACTGGCGTTGGGAATTACACGCTTGAACTTGCACGCGCGTTGTCGATTTTGCGGCCCAACATTGAATTCGAAGTAGTCGCTCCTCGAACTTATTTAAGCGAGATCGACCTTGGCAATACGCGGCCCAATCTAAAAGCAGTTCAGGTACAAACAAACGCCGCCACCAGACACTGGTGGTCGATCGGTTTACCATCGTACATTCACAAGAACTCACTGGCACTATTTCATGGGACCAACTTCGAAGTGCCATTGCGAGGCCCCTGTCCAACGGTCGTTACTATCCATGATCTTTCGTTGCTGCGGCATTCTACCACGCACAAAACGCGCGCCGTGTGGCGCGGCCGTATGCGGCTGCCGCTTATGTCACGGAAGGCAACCATGCTCATTACACCGTCAGAAGCGGTGCGGAGGGAAGTTTGTAGCGAATTTGAACTAGATCCCGATCGGGTGGTGGGAATACCTTTGGCTCCCAGCCCCATGTTCAGACGTGTCGAGCGTGGGCACGCAGAGAAAACTCTGCGACGCCTTGGTGTCGAAGATCAATTTCTATTGTTTGTCGGCACGATTGAGCCTCGCAAGAATGTTCTGACACTATTGCAAGCGTTCGAGCGCCTAATTCGTTCAACTGATTTACGTCCACAGTTGATTATTGCGGGAAGGGTTGGTTGGAAGGCGGAGCAAGTCTTGTCTTACGTTAATAGGCCAGACCTCAGAGATAAGGTTCGAGTGATTGGATATGTAAGCAAGGAAGAGTTGTGTTCACTATATTCAGCCTGCGTCTCATTAGTCTATCCTTCGATTCATGAAGGTTTTGGCTTGCCACCACTGGAAGCAATGGCTTGTGGAGCACCTGTAATCGCGAGCAGCGTTCCCAGTATTAATCAAAAAGTCGCACGAGTTGTACCGGTCACAGACATCGACTCGCTGACGGAAGCTATGGTCCAGTTATTAACTGAGCCGAGTACGAGGGCGACACTTGCTGAGTTAGGGATGAAGCACGCGGCAACATTTTCGTGGCAACGAACAGCTGAGTTGACTTTTGCAGTTTATGAAGAAGCTTTGAGCAGAGCGAAAGGTTAGCGTGCGTTCGGCAAAAACAGAACAGGCCGACTCAAGAGAGCCGGCCTGTTCAAGTGTGAAATAACTTCGTCTGTTAGAACCGGTTCCTATACTCCGGTGCAAGAATAAACGCGAGCACCATCTGAGCATCGACCCAGTTTCCGTACTGACGCATCTTGCCGAGCCAGTGATTGTAACCATCCTGATCCGGATTACGACGCAAGTAGCCAAGATATTCCATGAACACAAACGCCGTATCGAATTCCTTGTTGTAGAAGGCCTGGCCGTAACTAGTATCGAATCGCAATACTCCGTTATCGAGTGTCGTCGTACCATCGACTACCTTGAAGACCACACTCGCTCGCCCATTCGGCCCACTCGCCTCCGTGATCAACGCCGTCCGCTCGGGCCCGGTTGGCGTGATGCCGGTCTTCGTGAACAACTTGTCCACAAACTGGTCGGCGGGCATGTTCACGGGATATTCCGCCAGGAACTCTGCGCGGTTTACGAACGCGGCCACAAACGCCTGCTTGTTGGCATTGATCACGGCAGGATCCAAATGGTCGTTGACCACAATGCCCTGAATGATCTGGGTCATGTCCGTGATGTAGTCGTTGTACTTTGGCCGGCAAGTCGCAGGCAGGTTTTGCGGAACACCGGGACATTGCGCATTCGGCACATTCTCCAATTTGCCTAACGCGCCCCAGTAAACTCGCAACACAAACGAACCCGAATTCTGAAACTCAGGCGACAGGAAAAACGCCGCTGAGGTGTTGGCTCGCTTCCGCTCCGTACACAGTTCAAGCGACTCGCCAGCTTGTCGCTTCGCCGGATCACTACATTCAGTTATCTCGCCAGTCCAGTGATTCCAACCAGGGATGTCTGGAAAGCGACGCAGAAAATCGATGTAGTGTTGTGAAGCGAAGAAATCGGCGTCGTCGATCGTGATCTGAATATTTGTACCGGGTCGTAACCGTACAGGCTTTACCTTGATGTCACCGTAAAACAGCTCTGACGGAAGGCTCGGTGTCTCCGTTACGATACGTAAGGTTGGAGGGCTTTGCGCAATCACGCCCGTAAACGCAAATAGCACGAGGGCGACTACAGAAATGTATTTCCTCATTTTATGCTCCTGAAAACGGTGGGAAGATTGCTAAAGAGAACCTGAGGCTGGGGTCGCTCTCGGCTTCTGACAGATCTGCCACAAGCTTTTGAAGTATAGAGAATCGGTTGTTTCGCGTCAACATGAAGATTTGTCGTAGATTCTTAACTCAGTTGATAGGTTACTCGTTACGCAGCAGCAACTTACAGACGATTGTCCTCGATTAGGTGAAATGGCTCGGCTTATCCAGTGTTCCAAGCACCAGCCCACTTCTTAGACTGCGTCAGGTCGCAAAAAGTCGAACCATCTCTAGGAAATCCGCTGAAATCGGAGGTTGCTAGTCCAATTCTCGGAGTCGGAAATTCACGACCTTAAAAACCAAAACCCGCGGATCAAGCGGCGCGTCCACTCTCTTCGCGTCGCTTGCAAACTTTATTGAATAGGTTCCCGGAGGAATAGTTACGGTTTTTGAGAAGGGAACTGGAATTGTTCCCACCCTGAGGTCTTGTGAAGAATCCGGACCGCTAACGATCACGCTCGCCTTTTCCTCTTCACTAGTGACTAGCAGCATTTCTAAAGAAACAGTTTTGTTCTGCTGGCTCGCGTTTGTAATCAGCAACTCTCCGCTGGACGAACACCAGCGCCAATTATCCTCAGGTGTACCCTCGAGACTGGAGAATCCGTCTAACCAATTCACGAGCAGCGGTTCTGATTGAGCCGCGGCAGGTCTGGACTGATTGTATTCAACGATACTAAAGAACAGTCGTTTACCATCGCGGCTGGATTGCGGTTCGAGCCCTAAATACTCGACCAACTTTTTTTCCATGTCCGCGCCGCCATCGGCATATGCGCGTCGATCAAGATAGATTCCGCTAAAGCCGGCCGTCGACAAACTCTGTACGAACTTGTCGACTGGCAAATTGACGATTGCTTTCTGCCACAAATCTCCCTTTCGACCCTTCATTGCTCCGTAACTCCAGCGCAAACTTCGCGAATGTAGATACGGTCGGAACAATTCAGAGTCGCGCATTGCGAACATCGGCGGTGATTCCGGAAAGGGCACATATGGGAGTTGAAAGATCATTGCTCCAGCCGGTACGGCTGTCTCTATTCGATTCACGAATTCGGCATCGTTGGCGTATTCGGATTTCGTTCGAAGATAATTAGGTTTAAAACTCGGCCCAGTCTGATCCAGTATTCCGAGCGTGAGAGCGATGGCAAAGATAAACAAGGAGCCCACCTTACCGATTTTAGAATCCTGATACTTACGAAATAACGTGTCGATCAGCAGCGCTATGGGAATCAATGAGAAGAAAGCGATGAAAACACTAATCCTATTGTAGGTTCTGATCTGTGGAGTGACAGCAAGAGCGAACAGCGATCCAAAACCGCCTATCGTTGCGAACAAGACAGCGACGAGACACAACAGGCTGAATAGATTCAACAATCCTCTTGCTCCTTCGAAGTCCATCTTTGTGATTGCTGGCTTTCTAAAACCAATCCAACCAAGGAGCGATAAAAAACCGGCTGCTGCGAACATACCGAGCGATGCTGTGTCGTTTTCGTTGTATAGCGGACCGTGGTTGTACTTCCACTTCGTTTGCGCTAACGATTTGATTCTGTGACCGCTAATGGGTAACAGCAGTTGGGAGATCTTTAGTCCAAAAGTTTCTGCATCTGCCGGAACCCGCTCTGCTACGTGGATGTTGCCATTTTTATAGATGTGAACCAGGCTCGGCGATAGATTGATCATTACGGTGCCAACGATGACTCCCACGAACAACCCGGAAACAATTAAGGGAGATATCGTTTTCTTTCCGAGTGAGACGACAACTCCGGTAAGCAGCAGGAAAAAGCAGGAAAAGAAGGGATAGTAAACTCCACTAGATCCGACTAACACACAGACCACAACACTGAATATAACTTTGAAGCCTCGTAGATTGATGCGGAACCCGGTTCTTTTCTCAAGCAATGCATCGGACGCAAGCCACCAAAGAACGACGATCACCAAAGGAATTAAGTAATAGGCCGCGAGAAACAGATGTCCAAAGCTGTTCCTCATGAAGTGATAGGGCAGAAAAGTATAGAGCTGGCTAGCGAATAAAGAACCTGCATACGAGAGCTGCAATTGACGGAAAGCAAACATCGCGCAGATCGCCGTTAACGGAAACGTCAGTAAGAAAAACAGATTCAAAACTATTCCGTAATCAGAACTCGCCAGGGAAATACCCTTCATCAGCACGAGTGACAAGGTATCGACTACCGGAAAGTCGTACAGCTGAAGACCATCCGGTGCGCCGAGATACGGATTGCGCCAGTACCAACCGTTATCAATCATGCCCTTAACAATCGCGGCATGCTGCAAGCCATCCGCTTCATAACAAAACGGAACGTGGAAATCCGCCTTCCACAAAGTCAAAAGGAGAATCACGATCACTAACGAGAGCACAGCCGGCGCCGCGTAGTCCCTAAGCGAACGCACAACAGCTTTCCGTAGGTGACCGTTAATCACTGGCATGAACGAATCGACGAGGGTGGAGTGGTTGGAAGAGCAATTTTTCTGGGCTGAGAGATTGAAATGAGATCGTGTTCTTCACTTCCTGCAGATGAAAGTGAATTCAACCTCTTCGAATCCACCGACTAAGAAACACCAGACTCTAGAACACGCAAGTGGGGAAAGACTTGCCAACGTGTCCAGGATTTTGCCGGTTAGAGACCCGAGGAAGTATTCAGGTTTGGTCAAAACTAGTTTCTTTAGGTATGGCTGGGCAAACCAAATCATTCTAAGCCGCTGAAGCTCAAATTCGGTTCCGGTATATCCACCTGGAAATGTTGGATTGAAGTAGTACTGAAAAGTTATATCGAAGCCACGCTTATGTTCAGCATGAGTGAACCCTCTGCTAAAGTGCGGCACTCGAACAACAAGCTTGCCACCATTAACCAGTATTCGATGAATCTCTTTCATTACACCAAACGGATCGTCGAGGTGTTCAAGAATATGGTCGGCCTCGATTGTGTCGAATGATTCGGCGGCAAACGGATAAGGAAACTCATTCAGATCGTGGACCACGTCCGGATGGGCGCGTCGATCACGGTCTAAGTTTAAAAACCCGTCCTTCTTAAACTCACCGCAACCGATGTTCAAGTTCCTGGATTCTTTTGGACTTGATACAGGGGTTTGCAATGCCACTTTTTGTGCTCCCGCAACCATGATTAGGGATCAGCTCCTGTTCTAAAACTCAGAATTACTGGCCGCTACCGATGGAAAACCTATTCCACTTCTTTCCATCGGAAATTCATTACTTTGAAGACCAACACTCTTTCGTCATTCGGAGCATCAATTCTTTTGCCATCGCAATAGAAATCAATAAGCGTCTCACCGGGATGCACAGTAACCGTCTGCGAAAATGGCTTGCCTTGATCGTTAATGAGTAGGTGATCAGCGAAGCTCGTACTGTTGATGCTCATGTTGGAGAATACCTGACCTCCCGATACCAAATCCATTTCGACCAGGATCTTTCTTTCCCGTTGTAATGGATTCATGATTCGCAATTGACCAGCGGAGGAACACCAGCGCCAACTTTTTCCACCACCAGTTTCGAGGTCCGAAAACCCTCCCTGCCACCCAAGCGTCATCGGATGAAGTGCCAGCTCGTGCTTAATAGCCAATTCTTCTGGAGAATAGCGATTCTTAAAACTCCCTACGAATTCTGTCAAGTTAAAGAAAACGAGTCTTTGATTGCGACTGACAATTGGAGCTATGCCCAGGATGCGTGAGAGATTGCTTTCAAGAGAAACGCCCTTGTCTTCAATACCCAAGCGGTCAATGTAGATCCCACTGAATCCAGCGAAGGCAATGGTTTGCAGCATGTCCTCAACTGGGCGAGAGCTGACGTAATGCAACCATGCGTCGCCCTCTCGGCCTTTGATAGTTCCATAGCTCCAGCCAAGAGTCTTTGAATGCAGGTATCCCCTGAACAACTCATAGTCGGTCATCTGACCCACTCCCGGATGCTCGGGGAAAGGCACGTATGGCAGCTGAAAAATCATGGCGCCCGGAGCCATCATCGACTGGATTGTTGCGACGAATTCCTTATCGTTGTCGAACTGGGATTTGTTGTAGTTGTAATCCGGAACAAAGTAGGGGCTGGTCTGGTCCGCAATAGCTACTATCAGAATGAGTACGAGGAGAAGTCGAAATATTAGCGCCTTCTTACCACTGTTTACCATGGTCTTGCGAAAGCAGGTTTCGATAAGAGTGCCGACTGCAAGGAAAGAAAAAAAGGCGATGTAAACACTGATGCGATTGTATGTTCGCATTTGTGGAGTTATGAGAAGAGCGAATAATGCTGAAAAGCCCCCAACTGTCGCCAGCAACACGGCGGAGATGTTCATCAAACTCAGGTGATTTAAGAGACTTCGCGTGTTGTCTGCATTGAAATTCGACGCATTGGGTTTCAGAAACAAGAACCAGGTGAGCAGAGTCAGGAAACCAACGGCTCCAACAAACCCAAGAGCTGCAGTTCTGTTCTCATTGACTAACGGAGCCTTACTATATTGCTCTCCAACTCGCGCCAAGGCGGGTACTCGATGTTCCAGTACAGGTAGTAACATTTGCGCCACTTTCAATCCAAACGTTTGAGCTTCCTCAGCGCCGCGTTGCGCTACTTTCACGTCCCCGTGCTTCGCGATGTAGATCAGGTTTGGAGCTAGATTGGCGAGCAGTCCTGCACACACCACAGCGATCAGGACACCCGCGATAACAAGAGGACGAAACTGCCGATAAGAAATCGCCGCGATAACGCCTGCCAATAAAATAAAAAAGCAGGAAAAGAAAGCGTAATAACCAAGTCCGACGGATGAAATCAATAAACAAAAAACCACGCTCAAGATGAGTCTGCGTTTCCGTGTTGTGCCACTCTGATTGTGTGTTTCGGTATGTAACGATCCCGTCGCGATCCACAAAGCCACGGTAATAGCTAACGGTACAAGATAATACGTCGTGACAAATAGATGTCCCTCGCCTCGGATAAAATGAAACGGGATGAAAGTGTAAACAAGACTCCAGACAAATGCCGAGAAATAAGAAAGGCGGAATTGGAGAAAAGCAAATAACGACGTAATCGTTGTTAACGGGAAGGTGAGTAGAAAAAAGACGTTAATGACCCACGCATATTCGGGGCGTATGAAACCCAGCACTTTTAAGATCAAAAAATTCAGAGCATCCGCCAGGGGATAATCATGCATGCGTAAACCTGACGGAACACCGACGGCATCATTGTTTAGATACCAACCATTTTCGATCGTGCCTTTTATCGCCATCGAGTAGATCAGGGCATCTCCGGAATAATGAAATGGCACCGCCAGATCTGCCTTCCAAAGCTTCATGGCCCATGTCAGGATAAGGATGGATAGAGCGACGGCCCCAATATAGAGGCCGAGGGTCTTTAAATGATTTCGCGACATCAGAGGATTCGTTTACCCTACGTCACAGCAGAGTTGGATATTGCAAACTGCGATCGATAGACGTCGATCGTCACGGCTCGTCGCATCCGCCTGTGAAGGTCGCCATGTGCGGTCTGCTCGAAAGCATTATGCCGTCGGATTGATCATCGTTAGTATAGTTAGCACTTGCTATAGTTATGCACCGGCTAGCGATCACTGGGTGTGGCTCAGATCTGACTATTAGAGCAAGAGCTTCTTGATAATGTTACAGCTTCGGTTCTTACAAGAAAAGATTTCGAGCTTTTTGAGTTGGTTCTGGAACGTTACGCGATTGGCAAAGGTGTCGGCCGATCCAAGCGCACGAGACGCACTGTTCGTCTTTGTCCTCACGCGCAGTCTCATATTTGTAATCTTCATCTTCGTCGGCCATCTCACGATCGTCACCCTTCCCGACTCCCCAACCAACATCCGCGAGCCATTCATTCGCCTCGAAGGCGCTCCGATCGCGAAACGCTTACGTGAAACGATGTGGCGAGCAGACGTGGCGCACTACATGGTGATTTCGCGCGCGGGTTATCAAGACAATCCAAGCGAGCCCGCGTCGGATCGCGGAGGAGCGTTTGCGTTTTTTCCGCTTTTCCCTCTGATGCTTTGGTTGCTCAGCAAAATCACCAGCGACGTTATGTTGGTGAGCGCCGCCTTATCGAACCTTTTCTTCCTGATCGCATTATTCCTTCTACACAAACTCACGCTCGCCAGTGGATATGAACGAGAAGTTGCGCGTAGAGCGGTGTTTTATATGGGCTGTTTTCCCGTCAGCTACTTCTTCTCCGTACCGCTCACCGAGTCGCTCTTCGTGCTCTTGGCTGTTGGTAGCTTTTATGCCGCGAAAAAAGATCACTGGTGGACAGCAGGCGCAATCGGCGCCCTGGCGTCAGCAACACGGGTGGTTGGCGTTTTGTTGCTGCCTGCTTTGTTGGTGCTGAGCTGGCAACAGTATCGAATGGCTGCGCTGAAGAAAGCTGTCGGTTTGGCCCTCGTTCCCTTTGGGCTCTTCGCGTTCATGTTTTATTCGTGGTGGCGGGTGGGTAATGCGTGGGCATTCAGAGACTCCGTGGCTGTGTGGGGAAGAAAACCCACTTTCTTTCTCAAACCCCTGCTCAAGTATATTATCCATCCTCAAACAGTGGCGGAGCCCTGGAATTTCAACTTATTAAATGCAGGCGCAGTATTGCTGGTCTTTTTCGGCGTCTACGTCCTTATCAAACGTCGCGAATGGGCTTTGGCAGCATTCGCGCTTATCTCAGTTTTACTTGCCCTGTCGTCTGGAATGTTGCAGTCACAGGATCGCTACGCTCTAGCTAATTTTCCTATCTTCATAGCATTGGCGCTTACAGCCGGATCTTACACTTTGGACCAGACAATCAGATTCATCTTTATTGCATGTCTTGGAATAATGACGGCTCTGTACGCTGCCAATTATACGATTGCCGTATCGTGACTCAACGATCATAGGATCTCGATATTGCACACCGCGATCGACAGTTCTCGATCGTCATTGGTACCCGAGCTCACTTTTGAAGGCTGCCACGTTCTGTCGCAGCTGAAATCCAACTCAAACCGCGTCGTATCCCTCGTAATAGCTTCAAGAATCTGAGTCTCGATTTTCTGCCAGCTGTGATCGGTCAGATCAAAGCGAGCTAGAGGTATATTGTTGCAGCAGACCTCGACCGCGAGTGGTTTTGCTGCGACGTCTGGCATGTGAGTCGTGACATCAAAGCGCAAGCGGCTGAAAGGTCCTGCCTGAAAACGTATCCGCCCCCGACCGCTCATCCACCGTGCAATGGGTGGCAGATTATTTGCCGCGTACCAGCCGTTATCAAACAGTGCTCTGGAGGATCGATCCAGGAAAGTTGGCCCAACCTCTTCGGAATCCGCGTCAGCGAGAAACAAATCCTTCCGATCGCGATGCTCGTTATAAAAAGGACCAAGCGGACAGTTGCCGGCCTTCAGCAGCAAATAGAGACCACCATTCGGTAACTGAATGTTGAGGTCAGAAATCTTTCCGAACACATAACCCATCGCCATATCGAATGCATTACGTTCAGTGAACGAGAGTCGTCTCAAATAATCAATGAAGTCTTTATCGAAAGGAGCGCCGTACTCTTCATACTGCTTAATGAATTCGGCGCAACTCAATGCCACGGAGTAGCGCGGCTCCGCCCGTACAAAGGAGAAGATGCGCTTGAATCTCTCTGCAGTATCTTGTTCGTCCTCCAGCCCGATGTGACCGTCAACCCGTACAAAGTTCGCGAGTTCTTCCTGCCTCATCGAGTCGTAATCCGGATGCAGCTCGCGGTTGAGAACCTCGATTCCATGCAACGTGACTCCGTCAGTCTTCAGGACGCGTTTTATCTCCATGAGAACCGCGTCTTTCTCGTCCGCTGCAATGTGGCCCATGACGTCAAGGCTCACAACGTAGTCAAAATAGTTATCGGGAAAAGGCAAGTTAGTGAGGTCAGAAACTAGCGTGTGATCGTAGCCGTTACTGTGTGCCGCTTCGACCAGGTGTCGCGATAAGTCGATGCCCGTCAGGTGGACATCCTTACGCTTCAAGAGAGCGAGGACGCCTTCTCCACATCCCAGATCTAATACACTGCTTGACCGCCGAACGTTGTCATAGACCCACATTGTGCGCGCGTAATTGATATTGAATCGATATATCGCATCAAAGTAGCGCGGATTAAAAACACCCCCTGTCGAGAACCGTTCTCGATAGAACTCGGCAACATCTTTGATGCCAGCGATCTGATAATAATTAGAACTCTTTGCCATCGTGGACGAAGACTAAGACGGTGTGCTATTGGCTTCGGCCGTGAGTAGCTCGTCTGCAGAATCTAAACAACGACTGGTGACAATGGCATTGAGGTTTGCGACACCCTCAATCGGTCTGGCGCTGAAGATGCGGAAGAACAAAGCGCCGTCGATCCAATCGAAACTCACGCCCTTTGCGCTATGAACAGCGGCCGAAATGGAGTAGACGTCCGGTGCCAACCACGCATTGAATGTGAATGTTGTTTCGACAATCTGCCCGGCACTCACTGCCCCCTCGATGCCGTTCACCAGAGTGTTTGTGCCGTAGAGATTAATGCCGTGTCGATTGCTGATAATGAACCCGTAAACAGGATCCTGTTCTGCGGAGTGAAATAGCACGCGGATACGTAAGTGCAGAAGGTCACCTGTATCAGCATGCCGGACGGTAACACCGTTTTCGTCTATTAATTCAACCTGAAGAATTCGAGCGCTTCCGTCCCCATGACGGTACGTAAAGTCCTTCAACACGGCGTGGTTGGATACAGGTGTCGAGTTCACTTTCATCTCAGCATCCGCGTACTCCCTCTCCTGCGACATGATGATGTTTTGATATCGGCTTAAAGCATACGACGGAGCACCGTCAGCTTCGACGCGACCCCCATTTAACAGAATGGCACGGCTGCACAAAGCGCGCACTGCGCTGGGATCGTGCGATACAAACAACACGGTAGTGCCGTTTTGCTGCATCTCTTTTATTCGGCGTGTGCAGCGGTGTTGAAATACGGCATCACCGACGGCTAGTACCTCATCAATGATCAGAATGTCAGGCTGGTTAGCAATCGCCGCCGCAAACGCCAAACGCACCTGCATGCCGCTCGAATAGGTTTTCAGTGGCTGGTAGAGGAAATCGCCAATCTCTGCAAAGCTCGCAATCTGCGGCAGCAAGGCTTCGGTCTGCTTCTTTGAGAGACCATTAAGCGTGGCATTCATGAAAATGTTTTCGATTCCGGTGAACTCTAGATTGAAACCAGCTCCGAGTTCCAATATGGCGGCCGTTCTGCCATCGCTATAGACATGCCCATGGGTAGGCGCGAGTGTGCCGGTGATGATTTGCAGCAAAGTGGATTTGCCCGAACCGTTTGGACCAATGATGCCAACCGTCGTGCCCGCTTCGATTTCAAAACTTATATCCTTAAGGGCCCAAAACTCTCGGTGTCCCTTCCACCAGCCGCGTGTCAACGACTCTTTTAGCCGGTGAGACGGTTGCGCATAAATCCGATATTGTTTCGAGACTGAATCGACTCGAACAGCTACTGGCATGTCGCAGATTCTAGAATCAGATCAATGGCTTCGCAATGCAGGTGACGGTAGCATCGCTTTCGTTTGTCTTAGGAGGATTGCGTTAGGATCCCGCGTTTGCTTTTAGATCCGATTGGACCATTTCTGTAATTAGTTCACGAAAAGTGTACTTCGGCACCCAGCCCAGTACCTCACGCGCTTTTTGAGCGTCGCCAATCAACAGGTCAACTTCAGCTGGACGGTAGTAGCGCTCATCCACCCTCACGTAGTCTTTGTAATTCAATCCGACTTCACCGAAAGCAAGTTCGCAGAACTCGCGCACGCTGTGCGTCTCTCCGGTGGCGATCACGTAATCGTCCGGAGTGGGTTGCTGCAGCATCATGTGCATCGCGCGAACGTAGTCGGCCGCGTGACCCCAATCACGTTTTGCTTCGAGGTTTCCGATCCTTAACTCCGTCGCTTGGCCCAATTTGATTTGCGCTACAGCGTTTGTGACCTTGCGAGTCACAAATTCAAATCCCCGGCGCGGGCTTTCATGATTGAAGAGGATCCCACTGACGCAATACATCTGGTAAGCATCACGGTAGTTTCTGGTCAGGTGGAAACCGGCGACTTTGCTGATGCCATACGGGCTGCGCGGATGAAATCTTGTAGTTTCTCTTTGCGGAACTTCTTCAGCCGTTCCAAACATTTCGCTCGAGCCGGCAAAGTAAAAACGACACTTTGGCCGCAGGTCTCTCAAGGCCGCAAGCACGTAATGCGTGCCGTTGATGTTGATGTTCATTGTGGAAAAGCCGTCAGAGAAACTTTCGGCGACGAAACTCTGCGCAGCAAGGTGATAACACTCATCAAAATCGTGCTTGCCAATGATGTTGTAAATGCTGGGATAACTCTCGAGCGTGGCCGGGTGAAGAACCAATCGATCGACGATGGGGGAAAGACGACTAAAGCGAGTTTCGGGGGCTTCGAGCGCAACTCGGCGAACGATTCCGTGGACCTCATAACCCAGGCTCAAAAGGTATTCTGCAAGATAACTGCCGTCCTGCCCGGTGATACCAGTAATAAGCGCCTTCTTCGTCACTCGTCAGCCTTTCCAAGTGAAATTGAACGATGTGAGGGGCAGCTTAACACAACGATGCAGCGCACCAAGTACCTCTGCTTGCGGTAAAAGTGACCTTCTGCTTAAAATGGCCGTTCTTTAATCGCTGGTGCGACAATACTTTCACCCGCGAGCTGCTCAGCTCCCCGAGGGCATCTAATCCGCTCGTATCTGCGTCTTTATTTCGGAGGATTTTGTGAAGCAAGCTTTCAGGTTCTTGTGTGCCATTATTGTGGCTGCGTTGGCTAGCGGTGCACTCTCATCCGTTGATGCCCAAGTCTCAAGTCCTACTCCCGATCCCTTCATGGCTCAGTTAACGAATGCGCCAGTTGGCTTCAAAGCAAATGCGCAAGACATGACTGCCAATGGCCGTTTCGTTGTTTTCCTATCGAATGGTGACGTAGCGACGGTAAAATCAGCAACGCGCAATAATCTCGACGGGAACACCGAGCTCTTCCTCGCCGATTACGCACAACGAAGAATCTTCCAGATCACCAACACTCGAAACGTTCTTAAACCTGCGGCATCACCAACACCAACTCCAACGCCGAGTCCGACTCCAACGCCGAGTCCGACCCCAACACCGGCTCCGACTCCAGAAGATCTATCGCAGGTCAAGATCAGGATCGTCAACGATTGGCCCGCAATCAGTCTGGCGCCCGTTCTATCAGGTAGTGGTACCCGGTCGTACATCATCGTTTTCAGCTCGAACGCTCCAAACCCTGCAAACTTTGACGGTACTGAAGGAACGCTCAGCACCGATGGCAATACAGAGATCTGGATCTATCGTTTGCCGCCTGTTACGGATGTTGATCTGACTCTCGGAACAGAGGTTTCTCAGGATCTAAATCTGGGAACATTTCAGAAGCTTACCGACACACCGGCGAGTCGCGTTCCTTCAGCAGGATCGGCAAACCTGTTTCCATTTTATGCGGACGATAATCGCGAGTCGGCGATCAGTGATGATGGACTGCGACTCGCATTTACTTCTACGAGAAACTTGGTTCCTTCCGTCGGTAACGCGGATGCCAATCCTGAGATCTTTTTCTACAACGTCGGGCTTGGCACCTTTGTGCAGGGCACGAGCACGCAAGATGCTGTTCCAGGACAAGGATTCACCTTCCAGCAGAACCCCAATTTGTCTTCTGACGGCAGTATTGTGTCTTTTTACTCGAGCGCAAACCTTGCCGGCGGTAACCAGGATGATTCGAGTGGCGGTAATGCAGAGATCTATTTAGCGAGCTACAGCGGATCGGCGATGACTATCATTCGGCAGGTGACGCGAACCAAGGTCGATCCGGCGAACGGCCGTAACGTTAACGCGTTCAGTCCCGGGCGCCGAATGAGTCGCGACGGTTCAATGATCGCTTTCGAATCGTTAGCGAACGATCCAAAAGCCAACGCTACAACGAACGGTACGAATCTCGCGCTTTTCGTTTACACCGTCGCCACCGACACGTTTACTCAAGTCGGTACTCGAGCGGAGGGCGACATTAACCGATTGCCGGTGTTCAGCGATTACAACGCTTCGCTCGTTCCTGGAAGTCTTATCTTTGCGTCGTTCCTGAACATCCGGCCAGACGGGACAATACCGCCCGTCGCGCAGGCGTTGGAAGGATTAAATCCGCAAAGATCCGCGCAGGTATTTCTAACGACCCTGCCGGCAAGTTCGTCCAGCACATTTGTCCGTTTGACAAATATTGGTTTTCAAACGAGCTTCGGTGGAACTCGGCCAGTGGCAAGTGATAGTCGGAAGCGAGTTGCGATTAGTTTGGGCGGCGTTGACCTTGGCGGCGGCAACGGGGATTTTTCGATCGAGCTGTACTACATGTTAACGCCCATCATCACTGTTGAATCGGCGACAGCGTTATCGTTCTTTACCGGTGGCAGCAACATGCCGGTGCCGAATGCTACACCAACGCCAACTCCAGGCGCATCGCCAACTCCGACACCGTCTCCCACTCCAGTTCCAAGTCCATCTCCGGGCACCGGAATTGGATTGGCGCCGGGCGAACTTAGTTTTATTCGATCGACAATAGCGCTCGCGCCTTCCGATGCGACAGCCGGCGCTTTTTCGGAGACGGAGCGAAGTCCGGCCTTGCCAATTGAATTGAATGGTGTGTCGGTGTCGGTTAATGGTGCTGCAGCAGGTTTGCATTTCGTAGGCAATACTTCGAAGCAAATCAACTTCGTTGTGCCCATCTCGCTTGCGCTGGGCGTCGGCAGGGTGGCAGTTAATATCTTCGATGCCGGGGCGAGTAGCGACACGATTTTGCGCGGATTTGTGCCCATAGTTGTGTCGCAACCAGATATCTTCTCATCGACCAAAGACGCGGACGGACGAGCCATCGCCATGAACGTCACTGATCCGATGAGTAGGACACTAGAACCGTTTAATGTTACGTCACCAGATGCAAGCGGCAACAACGTAGCGACCGTGATCGAACTATCTGTGACTGGAGTTAGATCAATTGTCCCTGCTGAGGTGACGGTTACGGTGGGAACCACTGCGATAACAGGCGCCGATATCGTCTTCGTTGGGCCGAATAAAGAAGCCCCCGGCATAGACTTCATAAACTTCAAGCTTCCCGCTTCACTCGCCGGTGCCGGAGACGTACCCGTTTTAGTGATCGTTAATAAGGGCGCAATTACAGTCACGAGCAGGCCTCCTTCCAGTGCGCCCCACATTACAATCAACTAGGTAACCCAAAGTCAGAAGTTTCCAGGAGAGAGGCGGCCTTATTGGCCGCCTTTTTCATGCTTATCCCACCCCTTTAGACGGGAATTTAGCCATTTCTTTGGAGAGACTTCACAGCAGCAATTTTTAGCGTCTACGGCGGCTGTAAAGCGTGGTACCATTCCCGAACCACCGGCCTCAAAACCGGTTTTCTCTGGGGTAAATCGTCTCCTTCTCCGAGTCCCCTTCATGCGATATTCGATCGTTACAATTGGGCTCCTGGCGCTTCTTATCAACGCGGGTCACCCTGTGCGTTTGGAGACACGCGATTACTCTGAACTGGAACCCGTCGCGCAAACTACAAAGCGCATCAGGTGGCCGCGCCGTACCGTCGAAGTCGCTTTTTCAAACTCATTGCTTTCACCAGGTGCGCACATCAAACCCGGCAGTGACGTAGTTGGCGCAGCGAAACGCGCACTCGCTCGCTGGTCCAGCATCGCAAACATTAGTTTTGTAACTTCGTGGTCAGCGGAGGAATCCGTCAGCCCTGCAGATGGGGGCGACGGCATCAATTTGCTCACAGTCGCTCCGACACTCGAGAACACTGAGTTCAATTCTGGTTCGACAACGGGTCGCACACGCGTCTTCTTTGATCCCGAAACGGGCGCAATTCAGGAAGCTGACATCTCGATTAATCCAAAGCCTCGTTCAGCTGAAGGCGCTGATCTTCAATTCTCAACTGATGGCACACCGGGCACCTACGATCTTGAAGCAACCTTCACTCACGAAGTGGGACACCTGTTGGGGCTGGACCATTCCAACGTGCTCGCATCAACTATGCAGAGCCGTCAAGCATTCAACGGCACGTATGGCTTGCCTGCGCTCACTGAGCGCACCTTGAGTGAAGACGATCGACAACGCGTGCGCAGTTTATATGGATTCCGACAACGCAGCGGCAGAATTGAAGGACGACTGTTTGGTGCTTCAAACAGCACCTCGCCTGGTCCGTTGAAGTCGGTCAATGTGTGGGCGGAGAGTGCTGCGACCGGACGTGTTATGGCCAGCGATGTCACGGCGGAAGATGGGACGTACTCT
>DATJKB010000156.1:0-4015 GCA_035491875.1 Pyrinomonadaceae bacterium
ATGCGCTTTTGTTCTTCATTTGTGTAGAAAATTGCCGATCGATATTGTGAGCCAACATCCGGACCTTGACGATTCAGTTCAGTTGGATCATGTGCGACGGCAAAGAACACTTTCAAGAGCTGACCGTAAGTGATTTGCGACGCGTCGTAGGTGATCCGAACTGATTCGGCGTGACCGGTCGCGCCCGAAGCAACTGTGTAGTACTTCGCGGTCTCGGCTGAACCACCGGCATAACCCGACTCCGCCTTAACCACTCCCTTTACTCGATCGAAAACGGCTTCAATACCCCAGAAGCAACCGCCTGCGAAGACGGCTGTTTGCTCACTTGGTTTAGGCGCGAGAGCCGAATCAAGTTTTGGATCCGGAATAGCAACCGCCGAGGCGTTCGCCATACTGCAGGAGTTTAGAGACATAATTGTTAGCACGAGTATTAATAGAATTGCGGAAGGTTTGAACATCTGCGAGCCTTCTCTCCGGCGACTATATTACGTGGCTCAATCGTAATCGGATTTCGAATTCTTGGCGAGGACACCAGCGGCAGGCCGCAGATTGCACGGATACACACAGATTAGAACGGACTAAAAAGGCCAATCGTCGTCAGTTTCTGATCGGTGTTTATCTGTGCAAATCTGCGGCTCTTTTGGTGAAACGCAGAGGACGCGGAGCGCTTTTGCGAATGGAGTTGAGTTATACCAGTCAAGATCCGTTCGCAAGCGCGTGAAAGTCCTTACGGTTCGCGTGTAGGTCGAAATTGAAGTACCACCGACATGAAGTCGGTGGTCTCCGGTGGTGTCTTAGTAAAAATAGAAAGTGCTGCTACTGAAACTTGTATGAGATGGTGCCGACGACTTGCCCCTCGCTAGGGAGTTTTGCAGGGTCAAAGGTTGACGCGCGTGCGGCTTTGATTAAATAGGACCTCAACCGCCCCTCAGCGTCCAACGGACGATACGACATCACTCGTCCCGATCTGTTCACCCGCACTACGAGTGTTGCCGATTCTTGTTCGACCGGCACCCATTTCGGAATCTTCGGGATTACTAACTTGCGTTCTGCACCCGCAAGTGGTCCACCCACAGTGGCAGACACATTGCTACCCGTCTCCACATCAACACTGAATCCGAACTCCGGTTTACGATCGCCAGGTTTCGAAAAGCTGTAGGAGATTGTGCCATCGATCAGCGAACTCTTGTCCACGAGTTTCTCTGGAGCGAAAGCTGAACTCCACGCTGCTTTCTCCGCCGCGCTTCGCAGACTCTCATCGCCATCAAGCGCTTCCGCTTTGACCACGACACCTTTCCGGCTCACTTGAATGCCTACCGTTACGTTGCCACTTTCAACTGTTGCATCGGGAGGATAATCCGCATCGGGAAGGAATAGCTCAGTGCCAGCTAATTCGCCACCAATCGCCGGAGCTGACTTCGTTGCCTTTGTCGCTGCGTTAACCGGATTCGAAGCTGGTTGGGGTCTCGAGTCGCCCGACGTCCGTCTACTTAATACAGAAGTCACGAAGTGATAGGCGCCGAAGCCTCCGACGACTAACAGAGCCACAATACTCACTCGAACTAGCGTTCTCAGCGTAGGAGACATTGGCGGAACGTGAGGCGGCGGAATTTCCTCTTCACTGTCCGTGTCAGATAGCTCGCTGTGGGATCCAGGTTGAGTCTCATGCTCATCAGCGGCGGCGAACGAGGAATTAGCGGAGGTATGATCCCGATGAATGGCGCCAACCAAGCCTCCCAACGTAGCAGTCTGGACTACTGATTGTTGCCGCAGAGCGCTTACGGGTGACGCATTAAATAGTCGAGTAATCCGAGGATCGTGGCGAGCCCAATCAACAGCAGTAAGGCCCATCTCGTCCTGAATTTCTACGTCAGCACCGGCAAGTACCAGGTACTCGACGATCTCTATCCGCTTAAACGCAGCGGCAAGCATGAGTGCAGTTTGGTTTGCTTTGTTCGTGGCGTTAACGTCAACGCCCTGGACCAGGAGCGTGCGCAAGCGGTAAAGATCACCGGAAGCAGCAGCACACAGAAGTTGGACGGCGGCGAGGCTCATCAGTCGGGCTAATAGTAGAGAGAAATTGAAAAGATTAAAAGAAGATTCTTTTGGACCACTAACTTTATGCCGGCGGTCTCCAGGGCGCGCGCTGCGCTCACGAGGGTTGTGTGGGGAGAGAAGATACCACCGACATGAAGTCGGTGGTCTCCTGTTCGCAAGCGCGTGTAAGTTTTCTTGGTGCTGGGTGTGGGTGGAAATTGAAGCACCAGCGACGTGAAATCGGTGGTCTCCGTTTGGTCTATTTAGGGGCTGAAAATGTATATCGCAACCGCCCGGTAAACTTTACTGGCTGCCCGTTTATCAGCAACGGTTTGAAGCGCACTCGTTCCGCCGCCGGGATCGCCGTTTCCTGCAAACGCCATGAACCAGTCTGTCCCCAGGCTTTCGTTACTTCGCCCGCCTCATTGATCTCGACAGAGATCTCGACGTCGCCAGCCTCACGATTAGCGATCGCAGATTCGGGATATCGCGGTTGCGGCAGGCTCATTGCCCTGTAGTTTAGTATTCCCAGCGTGATCCTCTCAGGGGTTTTTGCACCAAACTGAGCGTACTCGAGCTCAACTGCTTTTATTGAGTCAGCGTCAGCGGCCTCGTGTCGTTCCAATTTACTATTAGCCGCCGCGCGAGCTGAATATGAAGCGGCAACCTCCGGCGCCAAACGAATACACTCCGTATAGTCCAGAACTGCGCTATCGAAATCGTTTCTCTTCATGTAAAAGTCACCCAGCCTTCGGTGTACTTTCGCAACGTAACCACTTTCGCACTTCCCGGCACACAACTTGACGATCGTCTCTAAGTCTTTGACCGCCAGCTCCGGTTTATCCTTTTGTTCGTAGGCTATGCTGCGAACGGCGTATGCTTCAAGTAAGTTCGGATCGAGCTCGATAGCACGAGCATAGTCTTGCATCTCTGCTGCTTCATTCTTCGAAGTTCTGCCACGACAAACATAGGCTCTGGCATTTTTTGGATCTAACCTAACAGCTTCATCACATGCTCCATGAGAACAATCATATTCGCGGCGCTGATCGTGATCTCGGGCGATCTTGATGTAATCCTCGGCTGACTTCGGATTAACGACGGCAGTGCTCGTACACTTATAACGATTGAACACTTTGCTGCATCCGCTGACGAGGCACAGGAGAATTGATGCCACGAGAAAGAGTGGGAAGGTTTTGTGCATGGTCTGAGCCCTTCCGTCAGACGCCGTTAGTGTGCGAAGAACAAACGAGCCCGCCTGGCCTGGTTGAGTGGCCCGCATTCTATAAGTTGGACCAATTTCACGCCAGTGTTTGAATGTCCGATATGCTTCAGCTTGTCGTCGACTCTACCTACGCTCAACCTAACAGAAATTGCTCAACGAATGTCCGATATGCTTCAGCTTGTCGCTTTAACTGCCGAATAGCGCAAGCTTTGCCGACTTCTGGTAGCGGGAGTTATTCGGTTGCTCGACGACAAGCTGAAGCATATCGGACATTCGTGGAGTGCTTTCAAAGTTGACCGATTTCAGGGATGGTGAGTGCTGGGAGCGTTGACGACAAGCTGAAGCGTATCGGACATTCGTTGCGCGCTTTCAAAGTTGACCGATTTCAGGGATGGTGAGTGTCGGGAGCGTCACCGACAAGCTGAAGCGTATCGGACATTCGTTGCGCGCTTTCAAAGTTAACCGATTTCAGGGATGGTGAGTGTCGGGAGCGTCAACGACAAGCTGAAGCATATCGGACATTCGCTTGATCAGTTTCAGGGAGCTTGAATCTGCCCGCGACACCACACCATTCACGATTCACCATTGACGATTCACTATTCACTATTCACCATCCACGATTTCACGGTAAGATTCCAAGGCTTCTAGCTAACCTGGATAATTTTATGGACAACAACATTCTCACGTTCCATTCGCGCCCGTTTATTTCGATCATTTCGATCATTGTGGTTCTGGGTCTGTTTGCCGCGCCGTTGC
>DATJKB010000157.1:0-11832 GCA_035491875.1 Pyrinomonadaceae bacterium
TTATTGAAGCTGCCAGACATTACGGGCTTGCGCTCGAGGAGAAGCCAGACTTTACTGAGGCGGCTGTTTCGCTTCGTCGAATGCAGTCTCGACTAAACTAAGACATTGTAGATTTTTGATTGTAGATTGAAGATTGTTAGGGGCATGTGATGAATCAGCAATCTTCCAATCAAAAATCTACAATCTACAATCTTCAATCTTCAATGTCCTCACTCTCCCAATCGACGATCTTCATTCAACCTTGATCGGAACTTTGTTGCCCATCTTATCGACGGCGACATAAATCACTTCCGCCTCGGTCACTCGCACTAGTTCATTCGTTCCCATTCTTTCCGCCTCGACGATTACCTGCGTCGTGATCGACGTGGTTCCTACTCGAACCGTCTCTGCATAAAAACTCACCAGATCACCAACAAACACCGGTTTATGAAAGATCACTTCTCTCATCGCCACGGTGACGAACCGATCGTTCTTCGTGTGACGATGAGCTTCAATCGCTCCGGCGGCGTCGATGTAACTCAAGATGACGCCACCGAAGATGGTCCCTTGCGAGTTTGTGTCGCGCGGCAAAAGCGTGATTCGAATGGCCGGATCTCTCATGGCGCTATCGTAAGTCGGAAAGAGACTCAGCGTAAATACGCGAACTGGGTCGTTGTGGAACAACTCGCAACCCGATGGTGTCTAATCGCGCAGTCTCCTCCGAAGGTAAACCTCGGGGAAAGGTCGTGATGTGATGGTGTTATTGATTGCGTGGTTTGAGTTGGTGACGTTGATGAGTCTAATCCAGGAACCTCAAACTGATTTTCAGGACCTGGGAAAACTATTGCTTGGTGGCGTGATTGCCGCGGTCGTCGTGGCCATCGCCTTTACTTTCGTGAGAATGAAACTGCGTGACAAGAAGCCTCACACATCTTCGTTCATAAGCATCGCAGTGAGCGAGGACGAAAAACAAGTCACTGCGAAGAACCCTGTAGCTTCTGCCTAACCCAGTCGCCAATAGCGCGTTTCAGGTCGTTCAGTTGACCTTCGAAAAAATGATCTGCGTCAGGAATGACAACCAGTTGCACGTCTACGCGGCTTTGAATTTGGGAAACGAAACTCCGCAACTTTTCAATGTCGCCATGCTCATCGCGCTCACCGTGGACGAGGAGTAATGGCTTGAGACACCGCTCGAGAAATCCGAAGTCATACCGGTTGAGCGGTGTGCCGATGCCAATGAGGTAGATCACTCGATCATCAGCGATGCCAACTTCCAGTCCTACTCGCGCGCCAAACGAGAACCCGCACAACAGAATCTTCGAACCTGGGTAGTTACTGGCGAGATAGTCCAGTGCGGCGCGCACGTCGTCCAGCTCTCCACGGCCTTCATCATGTTCGCCAGTACTCTGGCCCACGCCGCGAAAATTGAATCGCAGGGTCACGAACCCGGCCTCCTGCAACGCTGCGGCTGCTCGGAACACGACTTTGTTATGCATTGTGCCACCGCCAAGTGGATGCGGGTGACAAACCAGTGCGACACCGGTGGACTGGTCCGACGACTCCTTGATAATTGCCTCAAGGCGGCCGTGAGCCACGGGAATAAAAAGGTTGCCGGCTGGATACATTTCAGTGCGCTTTATGTTTTGGAGTATACATGCTCCTCACAAACCCGTAGAAATCGTCGCTTCCTAAACAAAATTCCATCAATTGATTTTTCTAACCGTAGACACTTATCACTGTTTCGGATAAATTGATTGGCTTGATATTAGAACCACCGCGCGTGTTATCGCTCCCGAGGAAAGGCTGAGATGCAAAGTCAACGTCAGTTGCATTTCGTTCAACTTTTTCAGCCGCCGCTTCATTCGGACCATTTCCTCCCACAACGATTTGTGCAGTCAGGCGGTACGTCGCCGGAAGACACAGCCGCGCGACGACAAACTGCAGAGAAGAGGACCGCACTAGTCGTTGACGATGTAGCGGACGTAACGGAACTGCTCGAAGTGTTATTAACGCAGGCCGGTTACAAAGTGGTCACAGCTGGATCGGCAAAGGCAGCGTTGGCGGCTGCACACGAGCTACAGTTTGACGTAATCATTTCCGACATCGGCATGCCGGAGATGAACGGATACCAACTTGCAGAAGCATTACGCCAGTTGCCGGAATACAAAACAGTGCCACTTGTTGCCATTACTGGTTATTCGATGTTTGATGATCAGCAGCGTTCCAAGAAGGCGGGCTTCAATGCTCATATGACGAAGCCAATCGATCCTCGTGCTTTAATCGACCTAATTGATCACTTGTGAATTGCGCGCGGAAACAGTTGACTGATAGATGAAAACTTCAGGCAAACTGTCTGCATTGCAGTCTGAGACCGCAATTCGGATCCTGCAACTTGCAGTCGGCGTGATTGCCATCACAGTCATCTTCTGGAAGTTACAGTTTTCTACTTCGTCGATTTGTTGTGGCGATTTCGACGGCTACTACCACATCAAGTGGAGTCGCGCACTCTGGCAGTCATTCAAATCAGGCAAGCTTGTTCCCACCTTTTACTGGCTGCCGCTCACGACACTGAATCCAAAAAACTACGTCGACCACCATCTGCTTTTTCACATAATTCAAATTCCGTTTGCGCAATTCCGCGATCCACGGTTGGGAGCTAAGGTCGCATCGCTGGTCTTTGGCAGCTTCGCCGTTATCTCCTGCTACTGGTTTCTGATCAAATATCGCATTAGATACGTGCTCGTTTGGCTCGTCGCACTGCTTGCTTGCTCGGCACCTTTTCTTTTTCGAATGAATATGGCGAAGGCCCCACCGCTCGCAATCATATTCCTGGTTATCGCGATTCATCTGCTGTTCAATAAAAAGTATTGGCCATTACTTCCTCTCGCATTTGTCTTCACGCTGACTTACGACATGTTTGTGTTGTTGTTGCTGGCGGTTGTCTTGTGGGTCGCGGTCATTGGCTGGACCGAAAGACGCTTCGAGTGGCGCCCACTCGTTTGGGTCTGCGCCGGAACGGTCGCGGGGTTGGTGATAAACCCCTACTTCCCTCACAACCTGCAACTGCTTTACGAACACATAAGAATAAAGATGACTGCGTCAGACTACGACACGAAGGTGGGTTCAGAGTGGTATCCGTACGACTCCTGGGAGTTTATCGGCAACTCGCTTGTCGCGTGCGTCAGCATGATTGTCGGCTATGTTGCTTTTGAGGTTGGTGAAAGGAGACGCGCGCATTATCCACTGTTCTTCCTGTTGTTTTCGACGGCGCTTATGATCATGAACGCGCGCTGGAAGAGAATTGCAGAATACTGGCCTCCATTCGCAGTGATGTTTGCTGCCTTCTCGTTGCAGCCCTGGGTCGAAGGCATGCGATCGTCGTTGACTCGCCTGCCTAGTCATGTATTGGCCGAGCTTGAGCCGTTTTTTGACGCAGGACGTACGGCTCGATCCGAAAGGCCGGAATACGAAGGATTGGTCAAGATGGTCGTGGCCGGCGCGATCGCGTGCGGGCTTGCTGTCATTCTCTACTTCAACTTGATCGCGACGATAAAGGAAATCGGCGCAAGCGAGCGTCACAACTTTTACCAGGCTGGCGCCAATTGGCTGCGGGCCAACGTGGCGCCCCAGGAAATCGTCTTCAATACAGATTGGGACGACTTCCCTCGTCTCTTTTATTTCGACGAAACCCATTATTATGTGTCAGGCTTGGATCCGAGTTACCTTTACGACCGGGATCCGGTTCTGTCGCGCTTGTACGACCGGATCACATTGGGAAAAGAAGACGATCCAGGACCACTTATTCGAGATCGCTTCGGCGCGCGTTATGTGTTTACTGACAACAATCACCACGACTTTTTCGCGGCTGCGCGGGCGAGTGGATGGTTCGAAATTGTTTACGAAGATGAACAATGCATAATCATGCGTATCCTCGACGAGAAGCCTGCGCTGCCCACGGAGAATCTACCGCCGCCCGTTGAGGAAGGAATGATAATTAATCCGAGTCCACAGCCAACGGTGCAGGAAGTACCAACGGCCAGTCCAACCCCTCAATAATGTTTGCCCGTGCTGGAGTTTCTTATGATGCGAAAGATTCCAGGAAACAGTTTTGCGGCGACTCTAGTCGTTGTCACCTCGTTACTAAGTTCGTGCGGGCGTATCGAGCATACGACCAATACGCCAGCGCCCACACCCGAGACGGCTGCTCAATCAACACCTGTAAGCTCGCCGCTTACCGGTTTCGCAAAGGACTTGCAGTACGTCAAGAATGGGCGCTTCAGCCATATCTGGGTTTTTTCCCGGAAGGATGGGAAGCCACTCGATAAAGACGACTCGGCGTTTCTTCGCACGAACGCCCCTCAAGTTGTGGATTGGGTGATTACCGACGAAGGCAAGAGAGTGATTGCCGGAACCAACTTCAATCTTGAAGAAGGAAACCTTGGGCTGCTGAAGAAACGGTTTAATGCCGAGGACTACGCGGGGAAATAGGAAGCAAAGGGGTAAGAGCGAAGCGGTAAGCGCGAAAGAACAGGACGCAGGGTATGTACACTTAGCTCTTAGCTCTTAGCTCTTAGCTCTTAGCTCTTGGCTCTTGGCTCTTAGCTCTTCCCTCTTGGCTCTTCGCTCTTCGCTCTTAGCTCTTCGCGCTTAGCTCTTCGCTCTTACCGCTTTTTCTCAGGGTACCAACACTAACTTCCCAAACTGCGCCCGGTCTTCCATTAAGTCATGAGCGTGACGAGCTTCACTCAAAGGCAACACGCGATCGACTACGGCACGAATCTTTCCTAGCTCCACGAATTTCAAAGCCGCCAACAATTCAGCCTTCGAACCCATGAATGATCCAAGAATCGTCAGGTGACGATAGAACACCTGGCGAATGTCAGTGCGTGCGTCGTAGCCACTGGTTGCGCCACAAGTAACGAGCCGGCCATTGTTTCTTAATGAAGCGATCGAACCTTCCCAGGTCGCAGCACCGGTGTGCTCAAACACAACATCCACGCCCACTCGATTAGTCAGCTTCCTAACTTGTTTGGGCCAATCACCTTGTGTGTAATTGATCGTTTCGTCGGCTCCCAGCTCTCGCGCTTTCAGGAGTTTTTCGTCAGCACCAGCCGTGGCAATCACGCGAGCACCAAGCAGCTTCCCGATTTGAATCGCGATCGATCCAACTCCACTTCCCGCTGCATGAACCAAAAGAGTTTCACCGGCCCTGAGTTTCGCGCGCGTCACTAACATGTGCCACGCAGTCAACGTCACCAGTGGTAGGGCCGCCGCTTCTTCCCATGCTAGTGGGGTTGGCTTTGGAATCACGTTGACTCCCCGCACTGCAACGAATTCTGCGTAACCGCCATCGTGTCGATATCCAATCATGTCGTATTCGCGGCAAAGATTATCTTCGCCACGCAAACACTCCTGACAATGACCGCACGAGAGTCCGGGCTGCAGCATCACTTCATCACCGGGTTTGATCCATGAAACAAGTTCGCCAACTTCGCGAACAATGCCGGCAACGTCGCTTCCAAGAATGTGCGGCAAAGGAATATCTATACCCGGCAAACCGCCGCGTACAAAAATGTCGAGATGGTTCAATGCGCAGGCTTTGACTTGAACCAGCACATGATCGGGACGCACTTGCGGCTCAGGCACGTCCAAATACTCGAGCACTTCGGACCCGCCGTGCTTTTTAAAGACGACAGCTTTCATGGGTTTGGATTGTAGGTGAGGATTTAGATTTGCACAAAAAGACCCGAGGTCTACCTCAACTCAAAAACAAAGTCGCGAGCGCGAGCAGACTCATGACACTCTAAACACTTTCCCTTTTTCTTCCGCTCCTTAACCTTTGTCGCAGCGCCATCCATCGTTAAGAAAGACCAATCACCACCCTCAGGATTGAATCCCTTCTCGCGTTTGATCATCACTGTGAGGACTTGTGGTTTTTCCGAATTCGATCGTGCAAGCTTTTCACGGACGAGAATCGAGCCCACTGGAAAAATTGGACTTGTCGATGCCGAGTAGGCTTTGTGGGCGAGATCGTTTGCATAAACTACGCCGAATGAACTTGCGTCTCCATGCAACGGCCGCTCAGGTTCGCCAGGCGGCAGACCTTTGGGAAATCTAATCCGCGTTGTAGTTCCGGATTTGGTTATTGTAGGGACTTCACCGAAGTCCACCATCATACTTCAACCAGCGAAGCTGGCGTTGTTCACGGGAATCGGCGTTTTAGTCAACCGATCCCACTGACGATAAGCCGCAATCTCCCCAAGCTCAGGATCGGCGAAGTTGCCGCTAATGCCAGTCGACATACAGGCAGTGGTGATTAGAGCGAGAACCAAAACGAAGCGAATTGCCGGGATTTTCATAGTTTTTGACTCCCGAAGAAAGGATTCGGAGTTTAAGTTCAACCCCTCAGATGACGCAACGATCGGGGAAAGATGCCCAAGATCAGGGGTTAGGGATTAGAGATTAGGGACCAGCGGTTAGGGGGTCAGAGGAGGCGTAATCGACACAGTGAGTTGCTCGCCTGACCCCTAACCTCTGACCCCTGCCCCTACTACTGCTCCATTTCCCGTAATTTCAAAGCCCAAACACTATTCGGATACCTCTCCTTCAGCAACGACGCCGCATCTTCTCTAACCTGGTCGTCGTGTTCCCAACCACCGCACCCATACTTGTAACGTTCATTAGCCTTGGTCGCGATGAAAAGTGCTTCAGGCACACGAGTATCATTTGGGCTACGTTTGGCCCATTCGATTGCCTTTCTCCCCAAAAAGGTTTTCGCATCGCCTAAGGCGATCATTTCAGCACGCTCCTTTTCGGCAGCGCTCAATAATTCAGGCGTCAAGAAAGGCGGACTAAAAACGTTCTTTGGTTTTTCTTTCAACACATCGTCGTATTCCGTTTGCGGCAAGACACACCACCAGGCCATCTCTAGATAGTAGTCATCATCTGCCGTGTAGATCTCCGGCACCCCCTCACTCAGATACGGCGAAAGGTAAGGTGACTTCAGCAGCACGAGTGTCGCAGCAGCATCTCGTTCTGCAGATGTACGTGCGTCCAGGTAAGATTGGAACAGCGCTGCGTTATCGCGAGTTGAGCGCACAATCTCGACCGCCGCTTGACGTGCAATGACATCGTTCCTTAATAGAATGGCCCTGGTCCAGGCAGCTAACAAAACGCGCTCGCGAATGTAAGCGGGAACTACTGGAGCTCGCGCAACATCCATCAACGTGCTTACGCTGAAATGCCAATTCAACGTGTCTGCGGCCTTTTCGTCAAAGATAGACCGTCCGTCCCATTCAATCAGACTCTTAACTCGCTCGCGCTCTTGTTCATCAATGTCCTCATTCTCGTACAACTCCTCAGGCCCCATGATCTCCTTAATGGTCCCTAGCCGACCTTCCAGGTAAAACGCGACCGGCTTTCGTAGTGCGAACCTCATGAAAGCGCTGAGACCTTCGGCGACATTCATTCGCTGTTCGAGAAACTCGTTTTGGGCAGAAACTGGAAACGTATCCAACCTACTCTCGATTATGGGATTCAGTAGTTGTCGCGCTTCGCTCTCTCTTCCGAGTTCAGTGAGCAGTCGAATTCGGTTGTAAGCTACAGTCGCGTACATCGGCATGTCGGGTTGGATTTTTTCAGCATGCGATAACAAGCGCGACAAAGACGGAGATGTCTTGTTAGCTTTGACGAGAGACATCAAAAACCAGGCGGGTGACTGCGTATCGCGCCATTTCAAAAGTGCATGCGAATACGCCTGCGAGTCTTTCGATTGAAAGGTAAAGAGCCAATCACTTAGTTCGTCGGTTCTTAAGAATGTCGGATATAACGACAGCGGTACGCTTTTGCAGTCGTACTCGCACCCTTCGTAGTCTCCTGTGGAGAATTTACGGTTAGGACTACGTTCTCTTCTTCGCCACAACAACGCCATCTCATGCTGTTCGTTGGCCTGTCTCCTGTCTTCGTCCGTCAATTTTCTACGCAAGCTTGTTTCGATCGACTTTAGAATCTCAGCTATAGAAGTTTCCGGCTTGAAACTAAACGTTTGACCTGTTGCATAGTCGAGATTACCCGCCGCGTTAAGGTTGTAAATCCTGATATCGATTTCTTCGCGTGGCGGAAGTGGCTCGTACTTAGTGGCTGGTGAAGAGTTGGTGTTCTCAGAATCGTCGGTCGGAGGGTTCAATCGTTTCTGCCGTTCTTCTTCCTGCTTCTGCACCTGGGCATCAAACTTGTCCAGCAGCCAGACGTAGTCGATCAAATCCTGTCGAAGATCGACGCTCCCACTCTGCTGAAGTGTCTGTGCTAATTCTCTGACTCGTTCTTCCGGATGCAGGCGATACCTGATGAGCGCTAGGAGCTTCCTGGTAGCATCGCGATATTTACCAGCGCGACCGCTGAGGCCAACGACATATGCCTCCGCCTTTTGATTAGCCTTCAACTTTGCGGGTTCATCTCGTTCCAGACTCGCCTGTCGCAACAACGTGCGACCTACCAGATAATCGGCCAACGCTTGCCAGCTGGACTCGTTATCCTGCGAGATCATTTCGAATCGCTTCACCGCCTCATCGAATTGCAGCGAATAGAAAAAAGCCGCCGCGGTTTGGTAATCCCGATCCTTTCTTAACCACTCCGGACGCTCGGGACCCAACGTTGTAGGTATAGAAGACTTATCCGAGCAATTGCGAAATACCGTGTCTTGCCCACTCAGCCATTCCTGAACGTCGTTGTTGTCGGCACCGAATCTTGCAGCGCGATCGTTCAACGTCTCAATCGCGACTTCAAAAGCGTTCGAAGTGCAGTTTGGGAAAAAATCGTAGCTGCCAAACCGAGACTCACGATATATGTCTGGTAGTTCATTTTCGCCCTTAATCACAAGCTTTCGTGCTGCGATCCACTCTTTTATTTTTTCTTCTGTGTTAGGTTCAGGGCCGGTCCCTTTGAGAGCCTCAATGAGTGCCTTTTGTTCTTCTTCGTTGAAAGATCCACCGTTCAAATATCGGTATGCAATGACCAGGGTCTTTCGACCGAATTCAGGCTTCAGGATTCCAATCTTTCCCTGGGTGAATTCTCGAAACGGCGGATCAGGTGAGTCTCGCATCACGAATATCGGCTGGAGCGACTCCGGTCCGCAGGCCTTCGTAAGGGGTGATAACTGAAATATGACAGACAGCGTTAACAACACTGCGACGGATTTACGTGAAGCTTTCATTCCCTAAGCCTTTCTTCCAAAACCTCCAAGTCTGACTCCTTCCACGCACGCGAATTGAAAACATAAACGCGGCGAGCGGGATCGAACCTCGCACTTAGCGGTTCATCCAATGCGATTCCATAACTGCGTTGACATAGCTCGCCACGGAAGTCGTGACCGTCGGCGAGCATTGCTCGAATCCTGGTTGAGTCGGTTCCCATGCGGAATGCCATTGGAATCGCTTCATCGATTGGCAAGTCTTTGATCCAACGATCACCTATGCAGAATGAGGCGAGCGCGGTTATCGAGAGCGGGGTTTCGTCTGGTAACTTCGCGCGGAGTTCACGCAGAAGCGAGCGATAAAACTCGCGTTCAGAAGTGGTCGCATCATAGTCGACCTGGACCGCGGAAACGTTCGGCAGTTCGAGGGTTTTACGAATCAGTTCGGTGATTCGAGCGGCTTGCGAGCCAGAAAGCACCGGCTTCTGTGTTTTGGAGCGTTGCGACTCGATCCTGGTAACGGCAACGACTTTTAGATCCGGAGGAACTAACAGCGGGTGATGTCGTGGCTTTTGAACTACATCGTCGTCTTTCAGTACCAGCGTTTGGGCGAGCACGGCGACGCCGTAACGCCTTGAGTTGAGAAACCGCAAATCTTCAGGCCGCTCCCAAGCCCACAACATTACCGGCGGCAGTTGCACTTCATTGGCGCGATTACGAATTGTGGACGACCGACAGGCGAAGAATGAATTGGCGATGAAGGTTACCGTAAGGGCCAGGAATATCTTGCGTCGGGCGGTCGTCATGGCGTTACTTAATACGCCTTCACGATCACTTTAAATACGACGATTCACACGGCTACGCGGTGGTTGAGCCTCACTATACGACTGATGAAAGCCACAGAACCAGGAGCAGGAGCAGCAACGAAATCATTGGTCAGTTATCATTTGACAGTTATCAATTGTCATTTACCTGCCGACTTGAAGTCTGATTTGAAGATGCTGGTTGTAAATGCAATTGATAATTGATAACTGTCAAATAATAACTGACCAATGATTTCTTTTTCCTGCTCCTGCCTGCTGCGCCTGCTCCTCTTCTTCCTGCTCCTGCCTCCTGCTCCTGCTCCTATTTTGTCGCTGCCTGCTCACGGGCGTGGTAAGAGGAGCGCGTTAGAGGGCTTGATTCAACGTGGGAGAACCCCATCGTCATTCCGATTCGCCGCCATTCGGCAAACTCTTCGGGTGTGACATAACGCTCGACCGGGAGGCGACGTGCGTGTGGCTGAAGATACTGACCGATAGTCATGATGTTGCAGGACGCTGCTCGCAGGTCGTGCATCAAATCAACGACTTCATCAAATGTTTCGCCAAGGCCCACCATGATCCCGCTCTTCGTTAACATGCCCCGGCCTTCTTGGTCGCGCCTCGCAGCCGCGCGCTCAAGCAGCGTCAACGATTGCTGATAAACCGCGTCGGGACGGACTCTCCGGTACAACCGCGCAATCGTTTCAGTATTGTGATTGAGCACATCGGGCCGGGCGTCAAGAACCGTGTTCAGAGCATCCTCATCGCCATTGAAATCAGGAATCAGGACTTCGATTTTGCATTCTGGATTCAGTGCTCTGACTTCTCTAATCGTTTCGGCCCAGTGTGCCGCACCGCCATCCGGCAGATCGTCCCGATTAACAGAAGTGATTACTGTGTGCGCCAGGTCAAGATGGGCCACAGCTTCGGCGACATGTCGCGGCTCCAGAGGATCCAAGGGAGTCGGCGCGCCTTTTCCCACGGCGCAAAATCCGCAATGCCGCGTGCAGATATCACCGCCCAACATAAAGGTTGCGGTGCGATCAGACCAGCACTCAAAAATGTTCGGGCACCGCGCTTCCTGGCAGACGGTGTGCAGATTCAGTCCTTCAATCAACTGAAGCACGTGATTCTGATTAGTCGGGTCGCCCAGTCGGATTTTGAGCCATTCCGGTTTCGGCTGACGGACCCTGGCGGTATTACTTATTACGTTTAGTTCTCGGACCAACTGAAATTTACCTCACGACGATTCTACACGGGGGCAGTTGGTTAGCGGAAATGCCTGTGGAGTGCGGTCCCGACGAGTCGGGATCGCCGCTTTCGTTTCTTCGCGTGATTCGGCTTCGTAAGGACGAAAAGCGGCGACAAGTCGCCGCACTCCAAAGTAAACTGTGCCCGCTTACTGTGCATCCTAGCCGCCAAAGCCAGCCTAAGGAGACCAACATGAAAGCGATTCTGTTTATCTGCTCCCTCTGTCTCTTGTTTTTGATGAGCACTCCAACTGTTGATGCGGATCTCGCGAAGCCTAAACAATCCCCGACCGCAAACCAAAGTCGCGTGGTCATGCATACGTCTTTGGAGATCGCGCCCGATTCGAAAATTTACGACGCGCGTTTACAGATCCCGCAAAGCCAGTTGCAAGAACTGCGAGCCGCTCTGGATGCTGCGGCAGGAAACCCGACCATAGCAGCGTCAGTTACCGGAAATTCGACACGAACAATCATCGCCGGGTCGTTACTGTTTCTCTCTTTGTCGTTTGCTGGAGTGTGGCTCGCGCGCGCTCGTAGTAACGCCGGGACCAGTCGCATGAGGAAGGCGATCGCCGCAGCCGTCATTGTGATGGCAACAATCGGAGCTGCT
>DATJKB010000158.1:0-6206 GCA_035491875.1 Pyrinomonadaceae bacterium
CTATGGACTACGGACTACGGACTAATTATGTATTGGCGGGTTGAGGCTGCTTGCCATACCTCTGCGTTGCAAAGCCGACGATCAATCCAACCATGCTACCCGGCAGCATGATTTCGAAGTAGTAGCCGCCGACCGCGAAACGTGCGGTTAAAAACGCGAGGAACGCACCTATCGCCAATCCAAAGAGAATTCCGATTGGCAATGAGTGAAACTTCTTTGCGAAAAGTCCGATGGCGACTCCGGCAATGACACCTTTCAATGTCGAGCTCACGACGATTCCGGCGAGCTGATCTCTAACTGCCGGGGTGAACCATGCAGTCAGACCATCAAAGGCGCCTAAGATTGCGCCCAAAATAATTCCAATCAGGGGCTTGGACATGTTCAATACTCCTTAGTTGATTGAAGGTTGCAAGCAGGAGCAGCAGGCACGGACCAGGAATCCAATCATTGGTCAGTTATTAATTGACAATTATCAATTGTCATTTACAAACGACCCCATTCATCATCCTAAATAAGTTCGCCTTCAAGCTGGATCAGCGTCACAAGTAGTTGTGATATTCGGCGCGCGGGGCGCAGTTTCCGAAATGACAATTGATAACTGTCAAATGATAACTGACCAATGATTCCTGCTCCTGCGTGCTGCTCCTGCTCCTGTTCTTCCTGCTCCTGTCTCTTCTCTTCTATTAAACGTTTCTCCAAAAATCTTTAGCGCCCGGATGTGAAGAGCAAAATAATTCTCATCAGCAGGTAGCTAAGCACCAGCAAAACGAGAAAGCGGTTCTTGCTCAGCCAGCGCCCTAGCCTCTCGACAACGCCTTCGCTGTATGCCGACACGGGCTCACCGTCAAGCAAACGGCCAATGTCGGCCGAAAGATCAACTGCCCGCTCATATCTTTGCGAAGGAACTCGCGCCGTTGCTCGTAAGCAAACCGCCGCCGCTTGTTTGCTGATCTTCGAATCGATTTCTCGCGGACTGCGAAGCGGTGCATCATCAGCAGTTTTTGGAGCGTGCCTGGTGAGTAAGAAATGGAGAATCACGCCAAGTGAATACACATCTGAACGCTCATCAACGAGATGAGTTTCACCACGAGCTTGTTCCGGCGACATGTAGCCGATCGTTCCGATCACTGTGCCCGCTGTGGAGACAGGCGGAAGCGGAGACGGGGAGACGGGGAGAAACGGGGACGCGGAGACAGGCGGACGCGGGGATGCGCCGGCGCGTTTGTCCGAGTCCCCGCTTCTCCCTGTCTCCCCGTCCCCGCTTCTCCCCGTCTCCCCGTCCCCGCTTCTCCCCATCTCCGCCTCTCCCTCTCGCTGCATCAGCTTCGCCACACCCCAATCAAGCACCAGCACTTCACCAAACGCGCCAATCATTATGTTCTGCGGTTTTAGATCGCGATGAACCACTCCGTGCGAGTGGGCAAACGCAACGGCGTCGCAAACAGACTGGAATTTGCGCAGACGATCATTAATCGATTCAGCTTGCGCGACATACTCATCGAGCCGACGACCGCGAACGTATTTCATCGCGTAATAAATCCGGCCGTCGTCTAGTGCTCCCACGTCGTGAACCGGTACGATGCCTGGATGCTCAAGACGCGCAATCACCTCGGCTTCACGCAACATCCGCTGTCGACTGTCGTCATCAACCAGCGGAACGTTGAGTACCTTGATCGCCACTTGTCGCGAGAGTTCGCGATCTTCGGCGAGGTACACAGTTCCCATTCCACCGCCCGCGAGTTCTTTAACTATTGTGTACTTCGTCGCAGTTAAGTCCGGCTGTGACGCAAGCACACGCAAGTGATCGATCCTCGTATCAGAGAGCCACTTCATTTCACATCGACTCCGAGTAGCTCGTGGGCCTGCTTTTGAAACTCCGCCTCCGTAGCGGTTGTTTGTCGCAACTTCTCGAGGAGTGCTTTGCGGAAATCACGCCTGGCAGCAGCCAATTGGTTGGTAACGGTTGACGTCGTCAAGCCAAACTCAGTTGCTAACTTGGCGTACGAAACCTTCTCAGTTGACTCTTCGAGATCGTATCGCTCAAACAATTGGAATCTGACCCGGTTGTTAGTTTCGTCGCACCGCTCGCGCAGTGTCTCTACAGCATGCAGAAAGAGATTTCGAATCCACTCACTCTCGAAATACTGCTCGGGCGTAACGTTCGAAGCGGGTGGATGCAAGGCCAGTTCATTGTCCGCGCCCCGAAAGTCTAATGAGTCTAACGAAACGTGTTCGCGGCCCCCTCCACGTTTCAGTCGTTGTTCAGACTTCCGTTGATTCGCAACGAAGCCGTCTACGCAGGTCCGAAGGAACGTTTGGAAGCTTGCCTTTGTCAGATCGTAATCAGCGAAGTAGTTCTTTTCAAAAGCATTCCCGAAAAACCCTTGCGTGAGATCTTTCGCGTCTTCGTTACCGACGTTCCACTTTATTCGGATGTACTTGTAAACAGGTTTCCAATAGCTATCGAGAATCGCATCGAACGCGCGTTGGCGGACTTGTGGTTCTTCGCTGCGCACCGCGACGATGGCGGAACGATTGGTTTCTGGAAAGTTTCGCAGTGGGCCACCAATATCGGTATCGGGATCATTAAAGCGATTTCGTATGTTCACCATCACTCCAGTACTTTGACAGGATTTCAGGATTTACAAGATTTAGCGTAAAGGCAAGAACGGACCGTGAAAAGAACGATTGTGGATGTGCTTCCACTTTCCACTCCGTTTACTTAAAATCCTTTGATTCTGAAATCGTGTCAAGGCGGCTTTCATTCACCACTCTATGCCTTCAAAGACAAAGAAGACGAAATTCACATTTCAGCCGGCGAGTGCAGAGAGATGGTCAGCCGTTGAGGAACTGTTCGGCGACCGTGGCGCGTGTGGTGGGTGTTGGTGCATGTTCTGGCGTTTGCCGCGTAAGCAGTTTGATGCAGGCAAGGGTGCGCCGAACAAAAAAGCTTTCAAAGCGATCCTCCGATCAGGATCTCAGCCCGGAGTAATCGCTTATAACAATCAGGAACCAGTCGGCTGGTGCGCCGTCGCGCCGCGTGAACAATACATCACACTCGAGCGATCGAGAATATTGCAACCAGTGGATGATCAACCTGTCTGGTCCATATCCTGTCTGTTCGTTAAGAAGCTCTATCGTCGGCAGGGGATCTCTTCGCAATTGTTACGCGCGGCTGTCGATCACGCGGCCAATCAGGGCGCACGCATCGTTGAAGGCTATCCGGTCGAACCGAGCATGGAAAAGATGCCTGATCCATTTCTCTGGCATGGAATACCCTCGGCGTTCATTGCCGCCGGATTCAAGGAAGTTCTTCGACGGTCACAGTCGCGACCCATCATGCGCTTCTCAATTCGACATAAGCGTCGAAACAAACCAGCATGAAGAGAATCCATCTCGTCTTCGGGCTTGTACTGGTCCTGGTCTTTCTTCTGACGGGACAATACATGGAATACGTTCACAATCGCACATTACCCGATGGCATCCGCATACTCTATCGCAGTCGCCACATCTACCTTCTCTTAAATGCGTTAATAAACATCACGCTTGGCCTGTACGTGCAGTACGCGGCAGCCGGTTGGCGACGGTCAATACAACTGATTGGCTCAGTGTTGATAATGGTCGCGCCGGCGTTTTTGTTAGCTGGATTTTTTTATGAACCGCCTCGAGGAGCTAATCAGACCATCATTGCTCCATATGGCATCTTTGCGACGGCAATTGGGATTCTGTTACATCTTGTGAGTGCGATTCGAAAGCGGGACTAACTAATTGATGATTTTTGATTGCAGCTTTTTGATTCAAGAATCGAAAGATCCAATCGGCAATCAAAAATCAACAATCGACAATGCTCTTAATGCATACTCGCGCGCTTCGATTCAGCTTGACGCTTCACGATCACCAGGGTGATGTCATCAGCAGCGCTCGTGCCTTGCGCAAACTTCGTCAACGACGATTCAATGCGATCGCGGATCCCGGCCGCCGACGACTCGATATTTCGCGATACAACCTCATAAAGTCGCGTGGCGCCAAACTCTTCACCAGATGGGCTGACCGCTTCAGTAACACCGTCGGAGTAGATCACCAACACATCGCCTGGCTGTAGTTGCGTTCGTCCTTCACGATAGTCGGCGTCCGGCTTGATTCCTAATGGCAGACCACCCGAAGCTAACTGCTCGACAGTGCCGGCCGCGTGAACAATCAATGGCGGATTGTGACCAGCGTTGAGGAACGAAAGAGCGCCCGAGTCAGGATCTAGTTCAGCGTAGAAGAGAGTTACAAACCTGTTCGCAGGAATATTTTCCGCTAGATACTTGTTCACAGCGGAGATTGTTGCGACAAGCGAATCATGCGATCCAGCTTGAGCGTGCACCGCCGCATGAAGCGACGACATAAGCAGTGCCGCCGCAGTTCCCTTTCCAGAAACATCGCCTAACGCGATCACGAGTCGACCGTCTTCGCGCTCAATAAAATCGTAATAATCGCCGCCAATTTCGTAACAAGGAAAACTGATTCCCTGGAGCTCATAACCATTTACTATTGGCGGTGCTGTCGGTTGGAAACGTTGTTGGATCTCGCTCGCGAGCGCGAGTTCACGCTCAAATCGTTCACGTTCGAGTCGCGCTTCAACCAATCTCGTGTTCTCAACGCGAATAGCCGCGACCGACGCAAGCGTGGTAAGCACTTTGAGGTGATCCTCAGTGAATCGCCCTTCAGCGATAGGCGAATCAGCATAAATAATTCCGAACACCTTGTCCGAAACTCCCAGGGGTACCGCGAGCACTGATCTCACGCCCTGCAAAACAACAGTGCCGCTCGCAAAGCGCGGATCGTGTTGCGCGTCGGAGGTTAGAACCGACTTTCCACGCATCACTACTTCATCAAGCACGTTGCGACTGACCCGAATCTCGCCGACGTCGCCAACGCGATCACGCAAACGAGCAACAGCAACCCTCAGGTCTTCATTCGCAGCATCGCGCATCATGATCAAGCAACGGTCAGCGGGCACCGCTTCAAACACGAGCGAGACGATCTGCTCGAGAGTTTCGTTGAGCGTCGCCGAGGACAGGAGAGTAATTCCCACCTTGCTGATTAACGCCAGCAGGTCCCCGTGCCTCGTTTTAGCCGTCGCCGTTGCAGCGGAGGTAATTTCTTCAGGCTGTGTGCGCGCTCCTTCAATCGCTTCGAGCAATCCAGACGTTGTTCGATCACCCGACTCGAGCGCGATCGTCGCCTCTGGCAACGAAGTACCAGAGTTGTCAGTGATCATCGTCGCACCCATGCTGGAGTTGTAGGTGCCGTCGTTGAAAATGATTTCAGTTTCGCCGATTTGAATTCGACCGCCGACGGTCAGCGGCACAACGCCTTGAACAGTTGCGCCGTTATAGAGTGTTCCGTTTGCCGAGCCGAGATCCTGAAGCAGGTATTCGTCGCCTTCACGTCGCACTTCCGCATGCACGCGCGACGCAAATGGATCGGGAATGCAGAGGTCATTTCTCGCTGAACGTCCGATCGTGATCCGCAAACGTCCCAGCGGAAAATGATCAGGCGAGCGATCCGGATACTTAACGATCAATTCAGTCATAACTGCTTATGAGTCAAGTAGGCTCATAGGTCCTATTACCCACCTTCACGCACCACTAATGTACCGGCAATGATATCGTGCAAACCTCTAGCGCGCGATGTCACAGTTGCCATCAGAAACCCGATTCCCAGAATCAAAAACGACAGCGGGTAACCCACGAAATGCCGCAGAAACGCGCGGCCAATCCCGACCCTTGAACCGTCCACTCGTTCTATGCGCAGGCCGGTGGCCCATTTGCCAATCGTTAATCCTGTCAGGCCGGGAAGGATTCCCAGGTCGAGCACCGCAATAATGAAGGCCAGGAGGAAACCGATGGTTTCAGCAGAATTGCCCGCACTGCGCGCACCACCACCTAACATGCGCGCTATCAATGTTCCAAAGACCACGATCGCCGCCAACACGATGTAATCGATCAGCAAAGCGCCACAGCGAAGAGAAAAGGGTGCCCTGAGTGGTCTGCCACCTTCTCTCGCGGTGCGGCTTAGTGCATGGGGTGGCAAAGCAGTTTCTTCGACGGCTGTCATCCAGTCTGAAAAGTACGAAGGTTATAGCACAAAGTTTCTGAAGAACTATCCGACCAGAAAGTGCAGTGTAGTTTCACCAACGCGCAGCTTATCGCCGCTGT